>JAFRGW010000105.1 GCA_017433615.1 Eubacterium sp. | reverse complement strand
GTCTAAGACATGCGGCAAATGAAATATTCGATCAAAAAAGATTGACATAAAGTCAATCGGAAGGCATGATAAGAAGAGGGACATAATCCGGACATTACGCGAAAAACTACAAAACGCATTGCAAATTGCAATGCAATAATTTATGATAATAGAGGAGGGAGAAGTGTATCAGTTTTTCGAATATGATATTGAGAATGCATCTTTCGAGTGGGATGAGAGCAAAGATGCCCTGAACTTCAGAAAGCATGGCATTCACTTCAGAACAGCTGCCAGGGTTTTTCTGGATCCGCACAAATTGATACGTGAGGATGAAGAACATTCGGCAGAAATACGTTATAACATTCTCGGGAAGGTCGGAAAAGTTCTTTTTGTTGTCTGTGCATTTGTGGATGATAAAACAATCCGGCTGATCTCAGCGCGTGTGGCGTCGGTGCCGGAAAGAGAGAGGTATGAGCATGGTGAAGATGAATTTTGATGAATTAAATACGGAATTGAGTCAGCAGGAAATGCAGGAATTGGAAGATGCAGCGACACGGACGATTGTGTTTGATGAAGACAGTCCTGAGATGACGCCGGAGATGCTGAAACAGTTCAAACAGATGAAACAGAAAAGCAGAACAAAACAGACAGCCTCGATCCGTTTGTCAGAGAAAGCACAGAGATTCTCAAAGGCATATGGCAAGGGATATACATCATTTCTGAGCCGCCTGATTGATGCAGCGCTGGATGACGCAGCGCTGGTGAAGAAATGTCTTTAGGAAATGAAAAACAAGCAAGCCGCCACATCACTAAACGATGCGGCGGCTTCCGTGTTTGAAAGGGGTTGTGTTATTGCTGCTTCTTTGCCTTTGCATTTCTGCGGAACATGATCAGCAGCGTGAGCAGGAGCAGATACGGTCCGACGAAATAAGTTGCATTAGGCGGTGTCTGTGTCGCGATCACACTGAACTGCAGCAGAAGTCCAAATCCGATGATAAACAGATCTGCAATCAGAAGAATTATCATTGTTACGGGTTTCATATCGTGCTCCTTTCTGTTAGCTGAGCATTTGCTGAGGATTCAGTATCCGAAATAATTCTGTTATCAGTCAGCAGCTTTCTCTCCGAAAATTTTCGAGAAAATCTTATCAATCAGATCCTGATGTGCCATCGGCTCGCCGTTGTCCGGTGCATTTGCAATCTCCGGTTCATACTCATACTCGCCGTTGACTTTGCGCGGCCGCTTCAGGATGTATTTCAGGAATCCAAGCAGGATTGCGAAGCACATGAACGTCAGCGGAATACCGCAGAAGGATTTGATCGTCTTAACACCGTTGATACCGCCGAGGACGACGAAGACCATTGCGATGACTGCGAATACGATGCCCCAGAACAGCTTCAGCCATACCGGCGGCTCATGTGTGTCATCGGAACCTTCCATGGACATACCTGCGAGGGTAACTGCCATGGAGTCGCACTGCGTAACCAGCGAAATCGTGATAATAATCAGCATTACGATCTTCGCAATCTTCGAGATCGGCAATACGTTGAACATTGCAAGGGTCAGTGCTTCTGCGCCCTCATTGATGTAGATGCTGTAGAAGTCAACGCCCTGGAAGAACTGTCCGTGAAGGATTGTTCCGCCGAATACTGCGAACCATACGATACCGAACAGTGCCGGGAACAGCCACTCTACGAGGACGAACTCGCGGAGGGTTCGGCCATAACCGACGCGGACCATGAAGAGGCCGAGCAGCGGCGCGTATGCCATCCAGTCAACCCACCAGTACATATCCCAGTTCTGTGCCCATCTTCCTGCATCCGCGAACGGAGCGGTGTAGAGGCTTGCGCTGAAGAACTGATCCAGATAAGCACCGAGGCTGTGTGTGAACAGGTTGCAGATGTAACCGGTCGGTCCTGCCAGGAACACGAAGATCAGCAGGATAAAGAAGAATCTTGTGTTCAGGTTGGAAAGCAGTGTAATACCGTTGCGCAGACCGGAAATCGCCGACAGGTTGTAGCAGATGAACATTGCGATGATGATGCCGATGTAGATCATCTTGGAAGGCTCGATGCCTGCAAATGCCTTGATACCTGCGGAAAGCTGCATTGCGCCGTATCCGAGACCGCCTGCAACAGCACCGGTCAGTGCGAATGCAGACCATGCGTCAAATGCAGTTGCCCATTTGCTGTTCTCAGCGCCTTCGCCGAACAGCGGGATCAGGCAGGAGCTTGCCTTGAACGGAGCTTTTTTGTTCAGAATTACGTAGGAAAGGATAACACCCATGACTACGCAGGTTGCGTAAGGTGTGAAGCCCCACTGCAGGAAGCAGTGAACCATGGACCAGACGACGGATCCGTTGCTGCCTGCGATCAGTCCTGTGGACGGATCCGGCTCCATTGCGAACAGAAGCGGCTCAGCTGCGCCCCAGAAGACGACGCCTGCGCCGATACCGGTACAAAGTGAAATACCGAACCACTGTGTGTAGTTGAATTTCGGCTTTGCGTTCGGGCCGCCGAGTTTGATTTTTCCAAGCGGTGTTACGAGGAAGATCACGCAGATGACAACCATGAACAGGCAGACCAGGGAGACAAACCAGCCCAGACCCCACATCAGGTTGTTCATGACCAGGTTGTTCAGAATGTCGTAGAATTTCTCAGCATTTACGACAATTGCGATCAGCATCGCCACGAAGAGGACGATCGTGACCGACATGACTGGCCATCTGACTTTTCCCTTTTTTGGTGTTTCCATAAGAGTTCCATTCCTTTCTTTTTACAGGTCTCAATTGTGTTGCTGTGATTGAGAAGACAACAGGCTGCTGAAAACGTCAGTTTATCGTGAAACTTGAAGACAGTTTCGTGATCTGATATTATGAAGACAAATTTTCGGGCTGCATTTATAATTCATTAACTTTATGATTTGTTTATATTTTAGTGAGAAAATGGGGCAGAAATACGACATTCGATTGGAAATCTCAGATAGAATTTGCAAAATCTCATATTTCGCCGTGGAAAGCTGGGAGAAATGTGACAGAACGCGGTACGATATATACAACAAAACTGCCTGTGTTTACGCAGACAGGTGCCGGTGATCCAGTGAATACATTTAGGATGCAGATTACATATAGTAATGGGAGCAGTAAATGGATCCATACACGATTCTGATTTGTGATGACAAAGAAGCTGTTCATGAGAGTCTCGGCTACTTTCTGAACAAAGAGGGCATGCAGGTGATCTCCGCATATGACGGGGAGAGTGTCTTGCTTAAGTTTTCTGCGCACAAAATTGATCTGATCGTGCTGGACGTTATGCTGCCGGGAATGGACGGCACGGAGGTATGCAGGATTATCCGGCGCGAGAGCGATGTCCCGATCATCTTTCTCTCGGCAAAGGGAGAGGAGATGGACCGGATCAAAGGTCTGGAGATCGGCGGCGATGACTATGTGACAAAACCGTTTTCACCGCGTGAAATTGCGCTGCGCATCAAAATTCTGCTGAACCGGAGAAACAGAGATACCGGCGGCAGGACAGATGAAACGGCCGGAAACGCGTCCGGCAATACGTCCGGCGGCCGCAGCCTTCTGGATGAAGGTGCCTTTCCGGCAGGAGACAGAAATGACCGTGATATCCTGCAGTATCAGGAACTGCAGCTGAATCAGGCGACGATGCAGGTTTTCGTCGGCGATGAACAGATTGAGATGACGGCCCGGGAGGTCAGCCTTCTTTCTTATTTAATGAACAATCCGAACCGGGTGCTGAACCGCGAGCAGATTCTGAATGCGGTCTGGGGATTTGATTATTATGGCGAGACACGTGCCGTTGATGCTGTCGTCAAGCGGATCCGCAAGAAGCTGCCGAAGGAGAACGTGCATTTCCAGATTCAGTCCATTTACGGCGTCGGCTACCGTCTGGGAGACCTGTCATCATGAAACTGAGCAGAACCGAATTGATTATCCAGATTGTCCTTAGTCATTTTCTGGTGCTGTTTGTAGGCCTGTTTTCTATATATTATATTGAGTGCCGGATCAATGTACGGTCGCGTCAGATGGCAGAGACGGCAGCTGATAATTTGGGAAATTTACCTGCCGGCAAGTGGAATGAACTGCAGAAATATGCAGGACAGGAAGAAGAAAAGAATCGGGATAAAGCAGCAGACATGATGCCGGCCATAGATGCCGGGGCAGCTTCACAAGACGAAGAAGGGGACGCATCCGCGTTTTTGCAGGAGCCGGATCAATATCTGACTTACAGTGTCTTTTACCGGCGGGCGGCTTCAGGGTCCAGTGCCCCGGTGCGGCAGTATTACGAACAGAATAGTCTTAATGTTGACCTTTTTCTGGGGGAATACCAGAACTATTTTGTCCGGCAGAAGTCATTTTATGCGGTACAAGGTGCTTTCTGGCCGCTTGAACTGGTCAGTATCGCCGGACACCCTGTGGAGAAGGACGGCCGGTTCGGCGGGTTTGTCTACGTGGCACGGTCACTGGACTATGCGCCACTGTTTCTGATTGTCTATGCGCTTGCGGCAACGGTGGTATTTTATCTGGTTGTACTGTATCTGCTCAGCCAGAAGCGGAACCGGGACCGTGTTGAACAGATTTATCACCAGTACATTGCGAACATCAGTCACGAACTGAAAACGCCGATTGCCTCGATTCAGGCAATCACGGAAATCCTGACGGACGGCGGTGAGATTGATGAAGGTTCCCGCAGTATGTACTACGGAATTATTTCCAGAGAATCGCGGCTGCTGGAACATGCCGTGCTGCAGATTATCGAACTTTCGAAGCTGCAGGATAACCGGAAGGGATTTGAGAAGAAATATGTCCCGGTGCGGGAAGTGATGGATCCGATCCGGGACCGGTTTGCTGACCGGTGTGAAGAGATCGGCGTCTCCTTCTGGATCGACGAGAGCGTGTACGCGCTGCCTGACTTGCACACGGATCCGTACCGGCTGATTCAGCTTCTGACGATTCTGCTGGATAATGCCTATAAATTTGTGCCGGAAGAAGGTCATATTTTTATCGATGCGACGACGAAATACGGACAGGCGACGCTACGTGTCAACGACAACGGGCGCGGTATTTCAGAAAAAGATTTTCCACATATTTTTGAGCGATTTTATAAAACGTCGGTAGATAATCCGAAGGGAACCGGGCTTGGTCTGGCGATTGCGCAGGAGATTGTCAACGGTCTGGATGAGTCCATCTGGGTGCAGAGCAAAGAGGGGGAAGGGACGATCTTTTTCGTGACGGTCAGGACGGCGACCTGACAGACAAATGATAAAGAACCGGCCGGATCTGACAGAAACATCTATAAGATCATTGTGCAGCGCGGACAAAACCGGAGATCGGAATTGAGAGAGGCGGCATATGAATTACAGAGAAGCATTGAAAATGATATCACAGTGCGGAATCGGTGCAGTGCTGCTGGACCGGGATGGGGTGATTACGGCATTTAACGAGAAGGCAGTGCATTTGCTGCACGGGGAGGCGCATGATTACTTCATCGGTCAACGGCTGGAGGATATTGCGCCGGAACTGCTGGAACCGAATCACCCGCAGCCGGGAATGGATGGAAACGGGGACGGGACTGAACAGCACAGCTATGGGGTGGCCGGCGAAAGCCCCGGATATGACCATGCCCGCTGCCGGTACGCAAGTGTTGCGTTTAATGAGTATCTGGTACATGCGGAAGCGCCGGAGATTCCTGATCTGCCGGAAGGCATGACGCTGATCACTTTCCGTGACGCGACGGCAGAGGTGCATCGCGACCGCTATGAGCATGCTCTGGAGCAGATCAGTGATTCGATCATCATGTGTGATGAGAAGACGCGGATTGTATTCCTGAATAATGCAGCGATCCGGATGGACGATCTTGTTCCGAAGGATGTAATCGGTGAGCGGATCGACAATGTCTATGAAGCACTGGACGGACGAGGTTTGATCATCCCGCGCAGTATCGAGGAGCGGCAGGTTTACCGCGATCGACGCCAGTATTATACGACCCGCTATAATAAGAATGTCGACATCACTGCCAATACATTTCCTGTTGTACAGAACGGACAGGTGCTGGGCGGCTACAGTATTATGAAGGACTGGAGTACGGTCGACAATTTAAATAAGAAGATTGTCGAGCTGCAGGAAAAACTGCTGCAGCAGTCGCATTCAGGGAAACCGCAGAAAAAAAGTGCACTCGCAGCGCGGTATCATTTCGAAGATATTTTACATGTCAGCAGGAAAATGGAAGATGTTCTGGCACGGTGCCGTCAGGCGGCAAAGTCGGATTCGTCTGTCATGATTTACGGGGAAACCGGAACGGGAAAAGAATTGCTGGCGCAGAGTATTCACAATGCCAGCCGGCGTTCTGCAGGACCGTTTCTGGCGATTAACTGTGCGGCCATTCCGGAAAATCTGCTGGAAGGTCTGTTGTTTGGTACCGAGAAGGGTGCTTTCACCGGCGCAGAGAGCAGACCGGGCCTCTTTGAACAGGCCAGCGGCGGAACGCTGCTTCTGGACGAGCTGAACTCCATGAACATGAACCTGCAGGCAAAGCTGCTGCGTGTACTGCAGGACAATCGGGTGCGCAGAGTCGGCGGCGCGACGGAGATCCAGGTTGATGTGCGTGTTATTTCCAACCTGAACATCCCGCCGCAGGAAGCGATTGAACGTCAGCTGCTTCGGCAGGATCTGTATTACCGGCTCGGCGTTGTGAGCGTTATTGTTCCGCCGCTGCGGGAGCGGCGGGAGGATATTCCTCTGCTTGCGAAGCAGTTTATCATGACATGCAACGCAAAACTCTCGCGGAATGTGCGAGATCTGGATCCGGAAACATTAAAACTCTTTCATGTCTATACGTGGCCGGGAAATGTGCGTGAGCTGGAGCATGTAATTGAACATGCCATCAATGTTCTGCCAGACGAAGAGGCCTTAATTTCGCTGGAGTATATTCCGCAGTACATGCGAAAGGAGATTCCGGTGGAGAATGTGGCGAGAGAGCGGGAATATGTGCCGCGGCAGGTTGCGGAAGTGGGGGATTCGCTTCATACTACAATGGAAGATGTGGAACGCGCGGCGATTATCAAAGTGCTGAAAGAGAATGGCGGAAATGTGTCAGCATCGGCAAGAGCGATGAAGATGAGCCGGCAGAGTCTGCAGTACAGGCTGCGGAAGTATGGGATCAGAGTTGGGGAGCTGTAAAGTTTTTTGAGGGGCGGCGTGTGACGGATATTTGTCTCTCTGCTCAGATAGAATTCGCATTGAGACAAATATCCGTC
>JAFRGW010000104.1 GCA_017433615.1 Eubacterium sp. | reverse complement strand
GTATCTGCCCTCGATAAATGCTTTTGCTTTATCCTCTGCAGTCATTGCGGACACATCGTTGTCCGACAAAGCATTTCCGTCAGCGTCGAACCAAGTCCAGCCATCTGCATAATCGAGACGATCGAGGTAATCAGCAAGACTTTGCTTGAATTCGGCAAGATAGAGGTCGAGATACGTGCCGCCGTAACCGTTGGTGTCCGCATACTTCTCTGCGTCGTATTCGATCGCCAGGTCGACAGTGCTCTTCAGTTTTCCGTCTCCATCGAGGTCAAACCCAACCGCAGACTCTTCGACGGAAAGATTCTTCCCGTTAATATAATCCATGTATTCCGCAGACAGATATTCGGCCATCTGCTTCTGGAAGGACGTGTTGAAATCGTAATCCGTGTCCAGATAGTATTCAAAAGCCATGGCCATATCTGCTTCCTGCAGTGATGTGATAGCGCTGTAGGCCATACATCCCCACATGCCGTCGGAGAGCTCAACTTCCTCTCCATCAATAGTGACAGTCGTTACATAATCATTGCCGTCCTGGTAAACGCCGACTGCTCCTGCCTTTGCTTCATAGACGTAGTAGTCCGGATTGTCGGAAGTTGCTGCCAGCATTGTCGCATGGGCTCCGCCTCCGCTGCCGCCGGTCGAAACAAAGTAGTCGACGCTTCCCGGCAGATTGCCAAGCAGGATATTGTACTTGATGAATCTGACTGCGTTCTTCTGATCGACAAGACAGGACGGTGCGTCGCCGGTGTAGACCGTGTCACCATTCTCGTCAGTAGTCTGGCTTTGTTTGCCGCGGTTGCCGCAGGCTACGTTGATATATCCTTCGGCAGCATAGGTCGTCTGGGCGTTCTGGTTTTGCTGTTCACTGTATCCTGCAGCACCGGTATTCACGATGACCGGAGCTGTCGCAGCTGTATAGACCTGGCCATTGGTGCTGGTGATCTCTGCATTGTGATCGATTACCAGGTTTCCCGTCACCGAATCACTTGCCGTCTCATCGGTCACGTCTTCTGTGCCATCGCCGTCGGTATCAATACCTTTGACATAGGCGCTAGGCACGCATACGGAAACGCCCTGTTCATCTTCGATTTCCGGATTCGTCACCGCTGTCACGGAACTCATCGTCCAGGCGTCTGCGTCTGCTGAATAAGCCCACTCTGCATTCATGTTAGACAGATCCAGCGCCTTCTCGATTTCTTCTTTCTCCGCGATATTTGCGGATCCGCTGCCCGTTCCATCTCCGCTGGTGCTACCTGCACACCCTCCCAGCATGATCATCAGTGCGATGGTCAATGCCATGATTGTCGTCATCAAATACTTCTTCATTTCTGTTGGTCTCCTATCCGTTTTTCTTATGGTATTGGAAAGATGTGAATGATAATTGTCAGGTATTTGTTGATTATGTGTGAGAACCATAAGAAAAAATCGAGTAGGAGGCGGATGATTACTTCATCCGCCGTCCTCTCACACCACCGTACGTACCGTTCGGTATACGGCGGTTTCAATAGTTGACGTGCATTTGCTGGTACGCATCGGCTAAATCATAGAAGCCCTTGCGTACCAGTATTTCTTTTG
>JAFRGW010000103.1 GCA_017433615.1 Eubacterium sp. | reverse complement strand
TCTCCACTGCACTGGAATCCTATGCGCCGCAGACAGATGTGGCGATCGAGCTGGGCGGCGAGGACGCCAAGATCATTTATTTTGAAGACGGCAATATTGAGCAGCGCATGAACGGCGCCTGTGCCGGCGGCACGGGTTCTTTTGTCGACCAGATGGCGGCGCTGCTGCAGACAGACGCGACCGGTCTGAATGAGTATGCGAAGGATTATAAGGATATTTATCCGATCGCGGCACGCTGCGGCGTATTTGCGAAGACCGATATTCAGCCGCTAATCAATGAGGGCGCGACAAAGCCTGACCTTTCGGTTTCCATTTTCCAGGCAGTTGTCAACCAGACAATTTCCGGTCTGGCACAGGGCAAGCCGATCCGCGGTCATGTCGCATTTCTGGGCGGCCCTCTGCACTATCTCTCCGAACTGCGTGAGGCATTTATCCGCACACTGAAGCTCGATGACGAGCATGCGATTGTCCCGGAAAATTCTCATTTGTTTGCGGCAATCGGATCTGCAATGAATTACCGTGCAGATGCTTCTGTCTCGCTTGAGGAGATGAAAAACCGTCTGCAGACAGGCATCGCTATGGAATTTGAAGTGGCCCGTATGGAACCTCTGTTTGAGAGCAAAGAAGATTATGAGGATTTTCTGCTCCGGCAGGAAGAAAATAATGTCGCGGCTGCTGACTTCTCTACTTATGAAGGCAACTGTTACCTCGGCATTGATGCCGGTTCCACAACCACCAAGGCAGCTGTCGTCGGTGAGGACGGCTCCCTGCTCTATTCATTCTACAGCAATAACAACGGCAGCCCGCTGGCGACGACAATCCGCGCGATTCAGGAAATTTACAGTAAGATGCCGGATTCCGCGCGCATTGCCTATGCCTGCTCCACCGGTTATGGTGAGGCGCTGATCAAATCTGCACTGATGCTGGATGAGGGCGAGGTCGAGACGATCGCGCACTACACCGCTGCGGCCTTCTTTGAGCCGGATGTCGACTGTATTCTCGACATCGGCGGACAGGACATGAAGTGTATCAAGATCAAGAATCATGCCGTTGATTCTGTTATGCTGAATGAGGCATGTTCCTCAGGCTGCGGATCTTTCATCGAGAATTTCGCAGAATCGCTGGGCTACAGTGTGATCGATTTTGCGAAGGAAGCACTGTTTGCAGAACATCCGATTGACCTCGGCACGCGCTGCACGGTGTTTATGAATTCCAAGGTAAAACAGGCGCAGAAGGAAGGTGCGACCGTTCCGGATATTTCGGCAGGCCTGTCCTACTCCGTCATCAAAAATGCACTGTATAAGGTCATCAAGGTTTCTGACGCGTCAGAACTCGGCAATCACATCGTCGTACAGGGCGGAACGTTCTACAATGACGGCATTCTCCGCGCCTTTGAGAAGATCGCAAACTGCCACGCGATCCGTCCGGACATCGCCGGCATTATGGGCGCATTCGGCGCCGCGCTGATCGCACGTGACCGCAGCGAAGGCAAAGAGACGACAATGCTGCCGATTGAGAAAATCAATGCACTGCAGTATTCCACGAAGATGGCCACCTGCAAGGGCTGTACGAATAGATGCCGTCTGACGGTCAACCGCTTCTCCGGCGGCCGCCAGTTCATCAGCGGCAACCGCTGTGAGCGCGGCATCGGCAAGGAGAAGAATGCCAACCACATTCCGAACCTGTATGAATACAAATACGACCGGATCTTCGGCTATCAGCCGCTGACCGAGGATGAGGCGCCGCGCGGCATCATCGGAATTCCGCGTGTCCTGAATATGTATGAGAATTACCCGCTGTGGTTTACATTTTTCACGAAGCTCGGCTACCGCGTCGTACTGTCTCCGACTTCAACACGCCGTCTCTATGAGCTTGGCATTGAGTCAATCCCCAGTGAGTCCGAGTGCTATCCGGCAAAGATCGCGCATGGACATGTGACCTGGCTGATCCGCCAGGGCATCAAGACCATCTGGTATCCGTGTGTTCCATACGAACGCAACGAGTTCCCGGAGGCGGTCAACCACTACAACTGCCCGATCGTCACATCCTATGCCGAGAATATCAAGAACAATGTCGATGAACTGCAGGATCCGTCGATCACGCTGCTGAATCCGTTCGTCGCGCTCTCTTCCGAGAAAATTCTGGCCGACGAGCTGGTAAAGGTTTTCAGCGACATTCCTGCAGCCGAGGTACGCAGTGCCGTGCATGACGGCTGGGTCGAGATGGACAATGTCCGCAAAGATGTCCAGCATAAGGGCGAAGAAGTTCTGAAATGGATGGAGGAGACCGGCCATCACGGCATCGTGCTCGCCGGACGCCCCTATCATATTGACCCGGAAATTCATCATGGCATTCCGGATATGATTAACTCCTATGACGTCGCAGTCCTCTCGGAGGACTCTGTCTCACATCTGGCGCCGATCCAGCGGCCGGTGCGCGTCAATGACCAGTGGATGTATCACACCCGCCTGTACGCTGCGGCAAATTATGTGCTGACCCGCGATGATCTGGATCTGATTCAACTGAATTCATTCGGCTGCGGTCTCGACGCCGTGACAACGGACCAGGTATATGAGATTCTGGATGAAGCAGGCAAGATCTACACCTGCCTGAAGATTGACGAAGTCAACAATCTGGGCGCGGTCCGCATCCGTGTCCGCTCGCTGCTGGCGGCAATCCGTGTCAGGAAAGAATCCGGCGAACAGCGCCACGAACGCATTGCAGCTGCCGAGCGTCCGTATTTCACGAAGGAAATGCGTGAGCAGGGCTATACTATTCTCTGCCCGCAGATGTCTCCGATCCACTTTACTCTGATCGAGGCTGCATTTAATTCCTGCGGCTACAACATGGTTGTCCTGCCGAATGACACAAAAGACGCCGTTGACGTCGGCCTGAAGTACGTCAATAACGACGCCTGCTATCCGTCACTGTGCACGATCGGCCAGATGATGGAGGCGCTGGAGTCCGGAAAATATGATCTGAATAAGACTGCCCTGATCATGAGCCAGACCGGCGGAGGCTGCCGCGCGTCCAATTACATTGCATTTATCCGGCGCGCACTGAAGAAAGCCGGCATGGAGCAGATCCCGGTTATCTCGGCGAACCTGGTCGGACTCGAGAGCAACCCGGGCTTTAAGATCACACCGAAGATTGCCATCCGTGTCGTCTACGCAGCGGCGTTTGGCGATATTTTCATGAAATGTCTGTACCGCATGCGGCCCTACGAGAAGGTTCCGGGCTCCGCGAACCGGCTGCACCGGAAGTGGCAGCGGATTGTTATCAACTTCCTGACGGGCGACCATGTGTCCAACCGGAAGTATAAGCAGCTGTGCCATACGATTATCCGGGAGTTTGACCGCCTGCCGATCACGGATGAGAAGAAGCCGCGCGTCGGTATCGTCGGCGAGATTCTGGTCAAGTACTCTCCGCTCGCAAACAACCATCTGGTTGATCTGCTGGAGGCTGAGGGCGCCGAGGCCGTCGTTCCGGACCTGATTGATTTCTTCATGTACAGCTTCCATAACTCGTCCTTTAAGTCGGAACACCTGGGCGGCAAGAAACGCTCCGCATGGATCACCACCGCCGGCATCAAGGCCATCGACTGGCTGCGTAAAGCTGCGGATGAAGAATTTATCAAGAGTAAGCACTTCACTCCGTCTGCCGATATCAAACAGCTGGCAGAATTCGCCTCCCCGATTGTCTCTGTAGGCAACCAGACAGGCGAGGGCTGGTTCCTGACCGGCGAGATGATGGAACTGATCCACGGCGGCGTGCAGAACATCATCTGTATCCAGCCGTTCGCGTGCCTGCCGAACCACATCGTCGGCAAAGGCGTTATCAAGGCGATCCGGAAGGATTATCCGCACGCTAACATCGCCGCGATCGACTACGATCCGGGCGCATCCGAAGTCAATCAGCTGAACCGCATCAAGCTCATGCTGACGACGGCCGTGAGAAATCTGGAAAAAGAGCAGGAAGAGGCGCTGGCGTAAGAAGTTATCTTCAATTTTTCAATCTGGCCAACAATCTGGACATTCTGGCATCTGCAAGTTGCACTTTGAGCAAATGCAGATGCCTTTTTGGGCTCTTTGGGCTTGTGTTGAAGCTTGTTTTGTTTATTCTGGCATCCGCATTTTGTATTCTGGTCTCTGAAGTAATAATTGGCTTTAAACATCATAACAGGGCCGGAAGAATTTTATATGTCAAACCGAGTCAGCATACGCCCCGCCCACAGTACACAGAATAAAGGAGCCGCTCTGCAAATGCAGAACGGCTCCGGGAGGGTATATAGAAGTGGATCAAACCACAACACTGCTATATTTTATTTCTTTGCAAGCGCTTCCTTGATCTGTGCAGTAAGCTTCGGAACCACTTTGTTCAGATCGCCGACGATACCATAGTCGGCCACATCAAAGATCGGAGCCTCTTCATCCTTGTTAATTGCAATGATGTAATCAGACTCTTCCATACCTGCAACGTGCTGGATCGCACCGGAGATACCGACTGCAACATAGAGCTGCGGGCGGACGGTCTTACCGGTCTGGCCAACCTGCATATCCTTCGGCATCCATCCTGCGTCAACAACTGCACGTGAGCAGGAAACTTCGCCGCCGAGAACCTTTGCGAGCTCGCGGAGCATCTCGAAATTCTCCGGACCACCCATACCGCGGCCGCCGGATACAAGGATCTTTGCGTCCTGAATATCAACAACATCGCTGACTGCCTTGACAACCTCTTCGATCTCGACATAGCGGTTGTTCTTTACAAATCCCGGATTGTAGTTGATGACCTCGGCGATTGCGTTTTCAATCGGCTCGATCTTCTGCATAACGCCCGGGCGGACAGTTGCCATCTGCGGACGGTTGTCCGGGCATGCGATGGTTGCGATTGTATTGCCGCCGAATGCAGGACGTGTCATCAGCAGCTGATTGGATCTCTGGACAACACCCGGTCTCGGGATCATCGGGAATTCACCGATGTCGAGCTGTGTGCAGTCTGCTGTCAGTCCGGTTGCAACACGGGCAGAAACAGTCGGACCAAGGTCACGGCCGATTGCGGTCGCGCCAATGAGAAGGATTTCCGGTTTGAATTTCTCGATAACAGATGCCAGTGCATGTGCATACGGCTCTGTTCTGTATACTTCAAGTTCCGGATCGTCAACTACGATAACACGGTCTGCACCGTAGGCTGCAAGCTGGCCTGTCAGAGTACCGACATTGTGGCCGATCAGAACAGCTGTAACCTGTGTATTCAGAGGTGCTGCCAGTTTTCTTGCCTCGCCAAGAAGCTCGAAGGCAATGTTTCCAAGTACATTATCAACCTGCTGCGCAAAGACATATACGCCCTTAAATTCTTCCAGATTCATTCTATTCCACCGCCTTTATCAAATAATGTGTTTTTCGAGCAACTTGTTGCAGATTGCCTCAGCAGCGCCGTCCGGATCCAGATCCTTCAGAACAGTGCCTGCGCCCTTTCTGACCTTGTCAGAAGCTTTTGCAATCTTTGTCGGAGAACCAGCGAGACCGAGGTTTTCATCCTCGACGTCTTTCAGATTCTTTCTTCCCCATGTGGTGATCTCAGCGTCAACAGCATCCCAGATACCCTTCGGGGACATGTAGCGCGGATCATTGAGCTCAGCCAGTGCTGTCAGCAGGCAGGGCATTTTCACACGGATCATATGATAGCGGTCTTCGAACTGACGCTTTACAAGGAGTTCGTCTCCCTGCACTTCGATGCTCTGTGTATAAGAGATAACCGGCAGTTTCAGATGTTCTGCAATCTGCGGTCCGACCTGAGCGGTATCACCGTCAATTGCCTGACGTCCTGTGATAATCAGATCATAGTCGATATTGCGCAGTGCGCCGGCGATGGTTGTGGAAGTAGCCCATGTATCAGCACCGCCGAGTACGCGGTCTGTAACCAGGACTGCATCATCTGCGCCCATTGCAAGTGCTTCACGAAGCACGTCAGCAGCTTTCGGGAGTCCCATGGTAAGGACAGTTACATGTGCGCCGTACTGATCTTTCAGACGAAGTGCAGCCTCAAGACCTGCCTTGTCATCCGGATTCATGATTGCCAGCATAGCGCCTCTGTTCAGAGTTCCGTCCGGATTGAATGCAACGCCGCCCTTCGTATCCGGTACCTGTTTGATACATACAACGATTTTCACGATTCAATCCTCCTATTACTTAAGCAGTCCATTGGAAATAACGATACGCTGAACCTCAGAAGTTCCCTCGTAGATCTCGGTGATCTTCGCATCACGCATCATACGCTCGACTTCGTAATCTCTGATATAGCCGTAACCGCCGTGCAGCTGTACGCACTTCGTTGTAACTGCCATAGCAGTCTCAGCCGCGTACAGTTTTGCCATTGCAGACTCCATGCCATATTCTTTCTGTGTCTCTTTTGCTTTTGCAGCACGGTAAACCATGAGCTGTGCAGCATCACATCTGGTCTTCAGATCAGCGAGCTGGAACTGTGTGTTCTGGAACTGGCTGATTGCCTTGCCGAACTGCTTTCTTTCCTTGACATAGTCAACTGTTACGTCAAGTGCGCCTTCTGCAATACCGAGTGCCTGCGCAGCGATACCAATACGGCCGCCGTCCAGTGTGTGCATTGCAATATTGAATCCCTTGCCGATCTGGCCGAGGAGGTTTTCCTTCGGGATACGGCAGTCTGTGAAGATCAGCTCATAGGTAGCAGAACCGCGGATACCCATCTTCTTCTCTTTGGTACCGAATGTGAATCCCGGTGTTCCCTTCTCAACGATAAATGCAGAGATCTCTTTGCGGGTCTTGCCGTTCTTCTCAACTGTACCGGTAACTGCGATAACAATATAAATATCAGCATAATAGCCGTTTGTGATGAAGACCTTTGTTCCATTCAGAACCCACTCGTCCCCGTCAAGAACAGCCTTAGTCTGCTGACCCTGTGCATCAGTACCTGCACCCGGCTCTGTCAGACCGAAAGCACCGAGCTTCTCGCCCTTTGCAAGCGGAACCAGGAATTTCTGCTTCTGCTCTTCGGTTCCGAATGTCAGGATCGGATCCATGCACAGAGAAGTATGTGCAGAAACGATAACAGCTGTTGTAGCGCAGACCTTTGCAAGCTCCTCAACGCACATCGCGTATGTCAGAATATCGCATCCCTGTCCGCCGTACTCTCTCGGAATCGGAATTCCGAGGAATCCGTAGCGTGCCATCTTTTCAACTGTCTCAACCGGGAAGCGCTCTTCTTCATCGACCTCCTGTGCAAGCGGCTTTACTTCTGCCTGCGCAAAATCCCGAAAAAGCGATCTCGCCATTTCATGTTTTTTGTCTAATGTAAAATCCATTTCATCCTCCTCGTGACATGTGTTAAAAAATTTGTTTTCGCCCGTATTGATATTTTTTTAACTAACCCGTGTTCAGTATATCACCGTGTTTGTTAAATGTCAAACAATATTTTCATCAAATTTGCCACTTTTACAAACTTTCTGAGGAGATGTTGAGGAAATCCGAGATTCTGCATATAGGTATATTTATAAAAAAAAGCGTGTATGAATATATCATCAATGCGAACGGTCCCGATGATGATATATCATACACGCACTTGGTTCTTCGGCTGCTTAAAGTAAGTTTTTATCTCTTGTTGCTCCGTCTCCAGATATGCATCTTCTCTGCTTCCCGGATCAGCTCATCCCGGAAGTCCGGATGTGCGATGGAGATGATCTTCTCTGCTCTCTCCCATGTAGCGAGGCCTTTCAGATTGACCATGCCGTACTCGGTGACGAGATAATGGACACAGCTTCTCGGATCGGTGACAACGCTGCCCGAATTGAGCACCGGTGTGATACGGCTCTTCAGATTGCCCTGTTTGTCTGTAATGGTTGAAGACATGCAGACAAAGCTCTTGCCGCCCTTTGAAAGATACGCGCCCATAACGAAATCAAGCTGTCCGCCAGTTCCGGAAATATGACGGATTCCGGCTGTCTCGGCGTTGACCTGACCGAACAGATCCATATCAATCGCATTGTTGATGGAAATGAAGTTGTCAATCTGTGCAATGACACGTACATCATTGGTGTAATCAATCGGCGCGCACATCACATCCGGGTTGCGGTTGATGTAATCATACATCTCCTGCGTGCCGGCTGCGAATGCATAGACCTGGCGTCCTTTGTCAAGCGCTTTACGCTTTCCGGTGATCTTGCCGGCCTTTGCGATCTCATAGAAGCTGTCCACATACATTTCTGTATGAACAGAGAGATCTTTCAGATCAGACTGTGCGATCATTGCGCCGACTGCATTCGGCATGCCGCCGATTCCCAGCTGCAGGCATGCGCCGTCCGGGATCTCCGCGACGATCTGCTCTGCAACCGCTTTATCAATGTCTGTCGGCTCACCGGCAGCTCCCATCGCTGCAACCGGCGGATTGGATCCTTCCACGACAAAGTCTACATCCTGGATGTTAATCTCAGAGCCGGTCAGGCCATAAACCCACGGCTGGTTTTCATTGACTTCAACAATAATCTTCTTTGCGACAGAAAGCATGTCTGCCAGATGAGATGCAGACAGACCGAAGTTGAAATTGCCGTGTGCATCCATCGGTGTGACCTGAATCATTGCGACATCGACAGTTGCATTGCCGTCGCGATAGAAACGCGGCAGCTCAGAATAACGCATCGGTGCAAAGTATCCGACGCCCGCCTGAATGACCTTGCGGTCCGCGCCTGTGCAGTGCCAGGAGTTCCATGTGAAGTGATCCGCTGCATCTTCAGCTTTGCAGACCTCCGGGATCCACATAGTAACGCCGCCGCGCAGTTTTACATCATAGAGCTCATCTTTTCTTGCAGCCAGTGCGATATCGAGATCATACGTATGATTGCAGCACCATCCATAATCAACCCAGTCACCTGATTTTACAACACGAACCGCCTCTTCGGCTGTAACAAGTTTCTCCTGATACATCTTTTGTACATCCATTGTCTTTTCCTCCGGATTCATTCATCTTGCATTCCGCTTTCATGATCATAATCATCTGAAATCAGAATGCATTATCGAGTTGCATATCCATTCCTTGCGTTCACAAACAAATTATTCGTTTGTTTATTTTCTAACAATTATTTATAGCAAAAAAGGCTGCATGATGCAACCTTCTTTGTTCTGTTTTTATTTGCCGCTTTACAGAATTTCAATAAAGCCAGATTTTTAATAATACAAGTCAAAACCCGGCCTGTCATCTGCTCTCCTGTTTTTACAGGATCAGCATTGCATCACCGAATGAGAAGAATCTGTAGCGTTCTTCTTCTACTGCGTGCTGATAGGCGGCCAGCACATGCTCTTTGCCGGCAAAAGCCGAAACGAGCATGATCAGTGTGGATTCCGGCAGATGGAAATTTGTAATCATGCCTTCGACAACTTTAAACTGATAGCCGGGATAAATGAAAATATCCGTCCAGCCGCTGCACGGCGCAATGCTTCCATCCTCCGATGCCGCGGATTCCAGCGTTCTGCAGCTTGTCGTTCCGACTGCGATCACACGTCCGCTGCGCGCATGTGTCCCGTTAATCAGATCTGCCGCCTCCTGACTGATCTCATAGTACTCGGAATGCATGTGATGCTGTGTGACATCTTCCACTTTCACCGGACGGAATGTCCCGAGTCCCACATGCAGCGTAACGCGTGCAATGTTCACACCCGCATCCTGCACCTGCTGCAGCAGTTTCTCTGTAAAATGCAGTCCGGCAGTCGGCGCTGCGGCAGAACCGTCATGCTTTGCATAAACCGTCTGGTATCTGTTTTTGTCCTGCAGTTTATGTGTAATATACGGCGGAAGCGGCATTTCACCGAGCTGATCCAGGATTTCTTCAAATATTCCCTGATACTGGAACTGGATCAGGCGGTTGCCGTCCTCCACGGTTTCAAGAACGGTTCCGTGAAGCAGACCTTCCCCGAAAGACAGTTCTGTGCCCGGACGGCACTTTTTCCCGGGCCGCACAAGCGTCTCCCAGATATCATCCGCACGCCGCTTCAGCAGCAGGATTTCAACGGCTCCGCCGGTCGGCTCGCGTTTTCCGAACAGACGTGCCGGGATTACCTTTGTGTCATTAATTACGAGTGTATCGCCGGCATGAAGATACTGCAGGAGCTCGTGGAAATGCCGGTCTTCTGTCTCACCGGTTTCCCGGTTCAGCACCATCATGCGTGATGCACTCCTGTCTTCCAGCGGATCCTGGGCGATCAGTTCCTCCGGCAGCTCATAGTAAAAGTCACTTGTTTTCATAGTTTCTGTTTTGCCCACATATCATCTGTGTCAGTTGTACAGTATACATGATCCTTCTGCGTCAGCTTCGGAATCCCGTTTGCAACATCAATGATACTGACCGCACAGTTTGCGGGCACACCTTCCTGCCAGAATTTATCCGGCTCCTCATACATGCGGTTCATCAGTGCTCTGGAGGCACATCCATGTGTCGAAATCAGGATGGTCTTATCCTGATATGCTGGTTCCTCCAGAATCTCATCCAGAAAATCACCGGTCCGCTCCAGCACATCGGAAATCGATTCTCCGCCTTCCGGCGGAACATACGAAAGCGGATCCCTTAGAAATCCTTTGAAAACCTCCGGCTCAAACTTGATCTCGGCGTCCTTGCTGAAGGCCGGAACGCCCTCCCACACACCGAAGCCGATTTCCAGAAGCCGATTATCTTCAATGACCGGAATGATCCGGTTATTCAGAATAATCTGCGCGGTATGCTCCGCGCGGAGTGCCGGACTGGTAAAACAAAGGTCAAACGGGACATCCTGCAGATGCTGCGCCGTTTCCTCTGCAAGCGCGACGCCGTTCTCGTTCAGATCGGCGCCGCTGTGGCCCTGCAGACGTCCCTCCTTATTCCAGTCCGTCTGGCCATGTCGTATAACGTATATTTTCATGTTACTGCCTCAGCTCGATCCCCATCCCGGACAGCCCGTTCAGGATCTTCTTCATGGCAGATGTAATATCCGCCTCTTCAAGTGTCTTCTCTGTGGAGCGGAACACAATGGAGTATGCCATGGACTTGTGTCCCTCAGCCACCTGATCACCTTCATAAAGATCGAACAGATTCAGGCTCTCCAGAATCTTTCCGCCGCGCTGCCGGATCATATCTTCAATCGCTGCAGCTTCGATTTCCTGTGGAACGACCATGGAGAGATCTCTTGTCACTGCCGGATAGCGCGCAATGCCGACAAACTTCCGGTCAAATGTTGCAAACGGCAGAATGGACGGCAGATCAAGCACTGCAAGGTAGGTTCTCGTGCCGGAAAGAGAATAGCTGCCTGCCACTTCCGGATGTAGTTCTCCGAGATAACCCACAGTTTCTCCCTCGTAGATAATCAGTGCCTGGCGTCCCGGATGCAGGAAGTTTTTGCCGGCGTTCTTATCATAACGGACAAGACTGTGCATACCGATCTGCTCAAAGAATTCCTCTACAACACCCTTCATGTCATAAAAATCACAGTTGCCGAACATACCGAGTGTAAACTGCATCCGCTCATCCGGCAGTTCTGTCAGCGGCAGCTCTTTTGCCAGATAAATGTTGCCCAGTTCATAGAGACGGACATTTTTATTACGACGGTTGTAGTTGGTTGAGAGTGAAGTCAGAATACCATTGACCGGTGTTGTGCGCATGATTGAGAAGTCATCGCCCAGCGGATTGGCAATCTGAATGGCTTTCCGAAGCGGATCCTCTGCGTCAAGACGCAGCTTATCAAATACCTTCGGGCTCTCGAAGGAATAGCACATGCCCTGCGAGAAGCCGCAGAATTCTGCGACGTCGCGAGCCTTTTCTTCGATCCGGAGCTTGAACGGCAGTTTACCGGTCGTCGCCTCGCCGGACGGCAGCGTTGTCGGAATATTATCATAGCCGAAGAATCTGGCCACTTCCTCTGCAATATCGCATGTGCGGTATACATCCTGACGGAAGGTCGGCACAATAATTTCCTTTGTTGCAGGATCCTGGAACAGTTCAACAGAAGCAAGGTATTTCAGCATTTCTTCTTCAGAGAGATCTGTTCCGAGCAGTGCATTGATCTTCTCCGGCTCAAACGGCACACGGCGCTCTCCGACCGGATTCTCATAATCATCAACAATGCCGCCGACGACCTCACCTGCGCCGAATTCTTCAATCAGCTGGCAGGCACGGTTAATTGCCGCTTCCGCATTGTTC
>JAFRGW010000102.1 GCA_017433615.1 Eubacterium sp. | reverse complement strand
CCCCTACTTTCCTTGATATAAATAAATATTAATGGAAAATCAAAGAAAAGGCAATAGCAATATTTGTTTGGTATACCATGTACTGACGAATCGGGTGCCAAATTAATTTGGCTATGGATTCTAAAAAAATTGAGGAAAAGGTAATGATGAATCTACAAAGAGTCTATATAAATCTAGTTATAAATGGAAATAGGATATTTGTACTTGACAATTCATTGTACTGGAAGTATATTAATAAGTGCCAAGTGGTATACCAACAGTATCAATATTAATGAGAATACGGCATACCATGAAGCAGAGCAATCAGCAATTAGAAATGGGTAAGGGAGAAAAATAATGAATTTAAAAGAGTTTATGGATAATCAGCGTGCTCTTACACTTGAAGAACACCGAGAGTTAAGTGAAAACCGCGAAAAGGAGATGGAACAGAAGTATTGTATTCCGCTTTCCAAGGGAACATTTTATCCGATTCCGAAGCTGGTTGGTGCATACAGAAGTATCATCATCGATGAGGATACAGTCGGCGCAGAAGATATTACACTCGGTTTTGCAAGATTTGAGCCGGGCGCATTTCATGAAAAACATGCACATGCGACAGCTGAAGAAACTGCTTACATGATTTCGGGCCGTATGGTTGGCGGCGTTTCCATGAAGCCGGACGACGATGATGATATCGAGTGCATCTGGGAGCCGGGAGATGTTCTCTGGGTTCCGCGCGGAGCTTATCACTGGTTCTATAATCCATTTGATGAGCCGCAGACACACGTATTCATGTACACCAGAAAAAATCTGGAGACAGCAGGTTATTCGATTGAATCGCAGGGATTTAAGGAGATCGGACTGGATATTCAGGATAAGCAGCGTGCAGGCGAGAATAATACAATCGGCTGATAAAGCAAGGCATTTAACTGTGTTTGAAGATGAGCCGCAAGTGTACTGAAATCAGTTCCATTCCTGAAAAAGTGAATGAAGGATGTGACGTTTTGGGATGTATGTACTGTGAGAAAAATAATAGCACACGTGATAAAGCGTTGATGCGCATTACAGAACTAAAGAGTTCCGTGCTGTATCTTTGTAGAAATCAGGCACATCCCGGACATTGTGTCCTGGCTCTGAAGGAACATATTCCTTCTCTTCAGGAATGTACAGAACAGCAAAAAGCAGATGTCAGTGCAGACCTCGGAATGATGACCGGACTGATCAGGAAGATAGCGGGGAGTTCGTGTCTGGCTGTAACGGCTGCTGTAAACCGTGATACAGCGGATCATTTACATTATCATATCCTGCCGCAATATGCCGGAGAAGATGACCCTCTCAGCGGGGAAGATCCTGATCCGGTATTCCCGAAAGAGGAAGAATGCGCTGAAATGGCCGAGATGTTTCGTGTGCTGATTCAGCAGGAGATACAGAAAACCGCCGGGCAGGAAAGTAAAAGCGCGGAGTGACTAAATATGAATATCAAAGACTTTATGGCCGGTAAGAAAATTACGGAAGTGGATATTGCACAGCTGAGAAAAAACCGGGAAGGAAATCCCTATCTGAACAGTATGGAGCAGATGATATCAGAGGACGGCCGGATCATGAATTATATTCTCAGCGGAAAGATGCCATCATCAAAACGCGATTCAGAAGAGGAGGCACATCATGTTTAAAAAATCAGTTCATATTGATTTGATGTACACAGAACTACCATATGAAGAGCGCTTTGCTGCGGCAAAAGCAGACGGATTCAATGCAGTGGAGTTTTATGTAGAAGGCTGGGAAGACAAAGATCTTCCGCGGATCAAACAGCTGCTGGACGAGAACGGACTCGTAATGTCAGCTGCAACAGGTGCAACTCCATATACGATGTGCGATCCGCTGCAGCGTGATGATTACATCAATCACATTAAGAAACTGGTAGAAGCATGCAAGGTGATAAAGTGTCCGATGCTGATGTGCCACTCCAATCTTCTGGATCCGGAGACGAATTATGCAGCGAAGGTTCTTCCTTATGACTATTCAGATACAAGAAAAGTCTGTGCGATGTATGATGTGCTGAAAACAATTGCGCCGATTTGTGCTGAGGCGGGTGTTTCAGTGACACTTGAGCCGCTTTCGGATCTCGCACATCCGGGCTATTTTATGCATGATTTTAAGATTTGTGCAGATATCATCCGTGCAGTGAACGAACCGAATATTAAGGGTTTGTTTGATTGTTATCATATGTACATTGAAGAGGGAAATCTCTCTGCAGATCTGGAAAAATATATTGATGTAATCGGACATGTGCATATTGCCGATGCGCCTGGCAGGCACGATCCGGGGACCGGTGATATCAATTATGCAAATATCCTGAGGACACTCAGTAAACTGCCATACAACGGATATGTTGCATTTGAGTTTTATCCGATTGACGGAACACCGAAGGCAATCGAGGCGATAAACCGGGTGCTTGACGGGTTAGATGTAAACTGATTTGAGACAGAAAACGGAAGTATTTAGCATTAACAATACCTTTTTCCTTCCACCGGGCTGTCGTAATAGCGGCAGCCCATTTATAAAAAATGACGAAGCGTTTTTGCGTGTCAGTATGAGGCGAGTAATGGGGTTGTTAATATGAACTCACAGCAAAAGATAATGCAGGTTCCGGTATCTGCAGGAGTCGGGTACCGGGGCTTTGCCGGTATAGTGGGAAGCAAGATAAAAGTGGGGAAGATGAGATGGAATATATCCTGGAAATGAAAGATATCAGCAAGACCTTTCCGGGCGTCAAAGCACTTGACCATGTACAGCTCCGGGTCAGGCCAGGTGAGGTTCATGCGCTCATGGGTGAAAATGGAGCAGGAAAATCTACGCTGATGAAGATTCTGATGGGTATTTACACAAAGGATGAAGGCGGAGAGATTCTGTTTGATGGGAAGCCCTATCATGTAAACAATCCGAAGGATGCGATGGATACTGGCGTAGCTATGATTCACCAGGAACTGAATCCGATTCTGGACATGACAGTTTATGAAAATATATTTGTCGGGCGAGAGATCCGGAAGAACGGACTTGTAGATAAAAAGGCGGAGATTCAGGAAGCAGAAAGACTGATTAAAGAATATGGACTGCATGTTTCTGCGACAGAGATTCTCCGTCACCTTACAGTCGCGCAGTGTCAGTTGATCGAAATCATTAAAGCAATTTCAACGAATGCAAAAGTTATTATCATGGATGAGCCGACGGCCGCAATTACGGAGCGTGAGGTAGAGACATTATTCGGACATATTCGGACCCTGAAGGAGAAGGGCGTCGCCGTCATCTATATTTCCCACAGAATGGAAGAGATCTTTACGATCTGCGACACCATAAGTGTATATCGTGACGGGCAGTATATTGGATCAGGCCTCACGAAAGATCTGGATGAGCCACAGCTGATCAAGATGATGGTCGGCCGAGAAATCACAGATGTATTCCCGAAGCTGGAGGCGGAGATCGGAGACGTTATATTTGAAGCAAAAAACATTGTTCGTGAAGATAACAAGGTCAAAGGTGTCAGCATTTCCGTACGAAAAGGTGAAATATTGGGAATCGGCGGTCTGGTCGGTGCCGGCCGCAGTGAACTGGTAGAGAGCATATTCGGAATGCATAAAATCAAAGAAGGCGAGATCTTTGTAAAGGGGAAAAAGATTCATGTCAAATCACCTCAGGATATCATCAAAGAAGGCGTCGCGCTAGTAACAGAGGATCGCAAAGTTACTGGTTTGAATCTATCGGGAACGGTTAACGACAATATTGCAATGGTTGCAATCCGAAAATTGCTGGAAAGGGGACTTTACAGTAAAACCAAAGCCAGAGAAGCATCAAAAGAGTATATAGAAAAGCTGAAGATTAAAACACCTTCAGGTGACCAGATTGTCGGAAATCTATCCGGCGGAAATCAGCAGAAAATCGTTATTGCAAAATGGCTCCTGAATGACCCGGATATTATTATTCTTGACGAGCCGACGCGCGGAATTGACGTCGGTGCAAAGAGAGACATTTATCTGCTGATTGGAAGTCTGGTACAGCAGGGCAAGGCAGTGATTATGATCTCTTCGGAGATTCCTGAACTGATGGGTGTCTGTGACAGAATTGCAGTGATGTCAGAAGGAAGGCTGTCGGGTGAACTTCCGCGGGAGCAGTTCTCACAGGAAGAAATCATGACGCTGGCTTCGGCAATTGAAGTTTAATCTGATCAAAAACAGGAAGAGGTAGAAAGATCATGAAACAGAAAAAGAATCTATCAGCTTTGATGAGCGAGTACTTTATCTTTGTCATTTTCATTGCGCTGGTCGTTATTCTGACTTGTCTGAAGCACAGTTTTATTTCGCCGAGTAACCTGGTGAATATTCTGAAACAGGCATCTATTAACGGCATTCTGGCATTTGGTATGATGTTCGTTATCATTTCAGGCGGTTTTGATATGTCTGTCGGATCGACCGTCGCATTTTCGGGTATTCTTGCAGCAATGCTCGGACAGGGAAATGCACCACTGATCGTTACATTGATTGTTGCAATGATTGGCGGACTTGCTGTTGGCATAGTGAATGGTGTCGGTGTAGCAGTCGGAGATCTTCCTCCGTTTATTATGACACTCGGTACTATGACTGCCGTAAGAGGACTTGCGCTGCTGCTCTGTAACGGTAAACCGATTACGGGAATCAGCGAGGAATACCGTGCAATTGCTGCCGGTTCCATTGCAGGTGTTCCGAATTTGTCAATATTCCTGGTTATCGTTATTATTATCTGTTCTTTTATATTGTCCAAGACTGTGTATGGTCGTCGTGTTTATGCCTGTGGCGGAAATTTACAGGCAGCAAGAGTCGCTGGTATCAATACAACAGCTATCCGTATTTCTGCGTTTGCCATTGCCGGATTTTTGGCAGGTCTCTGCGGATTCCTGATGACATCCCGTGTCACAATCGGACAACCGACAGCCGCAGAAAGTTATGAAATGGATGCGATCACGGCCTGCGTTGTCGGCGGTGTCTCTATGTCGGGCGGTGTCGGAAAATCCTGGGGTGTTGTAGTCGGTACGCTGCTGATTACTGTCATTGCAAACGGGCTTGACATCCTCGGTGTTTCTTCTCACTGGCAGAAGATTGTTAAAGGTGTCATCATTGTGGCGGCAGTTCTTATTGATGTTAAGGGCAAGAGCAAAAAGAATTAAAGCCCTTTACATATTAACCCATATCATTATAAGGAGGAAAACGTATATGAAACTGAGAAAAATAGCAGCAGTTCTGACAGCTGGTGTTCTTGCAGCAGGTCTTGCAGCATGCGGCGGCTCTTCTGAGAGCACATCATCTGCAGCATCATCTGCAGCAAGCGAGGCAGCAGAGACAAAGACCGACGGTGCGTATAAGATCGCTCTGATTAAGCAGCACAACTCTAACTCGTTCCAGGTACAGGTCACTGAGGCCGCTGAAGCAAAGGCAGAGGAAATGGGGATTGATCTTACTGTTCTGAGTTCAGAGCATGACGCAGCTACACAGATCAGCCAGATCGAGCAGTGTGTATCTGAAGGATTTGATGCGATTCTGTTTGAGCCGGTTGACCCGGACGGACTTCGTGATGCAGCAAAAGCAGCCGCAGATAAAGGTGTCGTTATGATTAATGTGATTTCAGCAATCACTGACTGGGAAGACAACGGTATCTCTGCAATCTGCCTTGGTGATAACGTTACAGCAGGCGAAGTTGAGATGACAAAAGTAGCAGAGATGCTTGATGGTAAGGGAAATATTGCGATCTTGACAGGTCCTTCCGGTGACTCAGGCGGACTTGCAAGACTGGAAGGTTATGAGAATATTCTGAAAGATTATCCGGACATCGTTCAGGTTGTTGAGCCGACAGACTGCGAGTGGGATACTGCAAAGGCACAGGCAACTGTTGAGAGCTGGCTCTCCGGTTATGACTTTGATGCAATTGTCTGTGAGGATGACGGTATGGCACTCGGCGCAGGTAACGCAGCTGGTTCAGACAGCGGCATCATCATCACAGGCGTTGGCGGAAACCCGGACAGCTATGAAGCAATTGCTGATGGACGTATGACAGGTACTGTATCTCAGAGCGGCGGACAGATGGCTGAACTTGGTCTTGAGGCAGCTGTTACACTTCTGGACGGTGGCACACTGGATGAGACAACAATCTATGTTCCGAGCGACTGGATCACTGTCGACAATCTTGCAGATTTCCAGTAAATGGAATCATAATGCGTGTCGTAGTATTCACACATAATTGATTTTAACATAGTAACGAGAAGGGGAAACGGTTTCGTTTTCCCTTCTTTTTTAAAAAAAGCAAGAATGAAATGAAATAATTTGAAAAAAACAAGCGTTAGGGTTGACAAACTATGCGAGATGTGTAAAATATTAGGCAAAGCTAACCGGCTTCGGGAGGGGCCGGTTTTCTAAAGAGAGCAGGTTAGTTCATACTAATAACTTTAACACGGTATAAATGCGTCGCAATAAAATGCGATACGGATGACGGGAAAGGAGGGCAGAGATGAGCTGTGTAATCATCGGCGGTAATGAATGTATGGAGCGAAAATATGCGGAACTCTGCAAAAGGCACGGTTACAAGGCAAAAATTTTCTGCAAGCCGTGCGGCGACATGAAGAACCGCATCGGCAATCCGGATCTTCTGATTTTATTTACCCATACGGTTTCACACAAGATGGTGCAGTGTGCACTGACCAATATACAGGATACAACGAAAGTCGTACGGTCGCACAAGAGCTCAATGGCATCCCTGACAGAGATTCTTGAGGGCGCGGCTGCCTGAAATGCTATGAAGAAATAATGAGAATCTTGTACGGAATGAAATTGAACATTCTGCGTCTGACACTGCGAGAAAAATATATGAAGGAGGTGCAGTCCGATGCCGGATCAATTCATCATTGAACACTGTTCCCCGACGCTGGCAGGCCTGAAGACGGGCAATCTGTTTTCTGTCAGAATCCGGGGAAAGAAGAACAGCTATCAGGAAATCAGAGCGTTGAATAAGATTTTGACAAAGCATGGACTGCGCGCAATTCCCGTGCGGTGTACGGAAGAGATGACACTGGTCTATGTCTACCGGCCGGATTATCTTTCCAGAGACCTGAGTGATCCGGAGGCAATTGAAATCCTGAAGCAGATGGGCTATCTGGGAGAAACGGACAGTGAGGGCAGTGCAGTCAGCGGAATGCCGGTCAGACCGGAGAAGTGTCTGGTCCGTCTTGTGAAACGCCTGCAGGAAAATGAAGGATTTCCACATGAGATCGGACTTTTCCTCGGTTATCCGCCTGTCGATGTAAAAGGGTTTATCAACCACCCGCGGCAGGGTGTCAAGTGTGTCGGATTCTGGAAGGTTTACGGAGACAAAGAACAGGCGGAGCGCACATTTACCAGTTACAGAAAATGTACAGAGACCTATAAACGGGAAATCAGCAGCGGTAAGACGCTGGAGCAGCTGATCGTGCGGTCGGCACATCATCTGCGTCAGAACGTGGCGGCAGTATGATGCACCGGCTCAGAACGGCCAAAAGGACCGCGATTTAGAACAGCAGTCAATTCCGGCATGACATCCCCCGAAACATGCCGTGATTGAATAGATTGAAACAAACATAAGTAGAAAGGAAGCAAAAGACATGAGCAAAGTAGCAGTTGTATTTTGGAGCGGATCAGGAAACACACAGGCAATGGCAGACGCAGTTGCTGCAGGCGCACAGGAGAAGGGCGCTGATGTTTCCGTATTCGGTCCGGCTGATTTCTCCGCAGACATGGTTTCGCAGTTTGACGGCATCGCATTCGGATGCCCGGCAATGGGCGCGGAAGTGCTTGAGGAATCAGAATTTGATCCGATGTTTACATCCGTTGAGGGTTCCCTGATGGGCAAGAAAGTCGGCCTGTTCGGTTCCTATGGATGGGGTGACGGCCAGTGGATGCGCGACTGGGAAGAGCGAACCAAAGGCGACGGCGCAATGCTGGTCACAGACGGTGTTATGGCAAATGAGGCACCAGACGATGCTGCGCTCGCAGAATGCAAAGCACTTGGTGCGGCACTTGCATAAGTGTTAAAATCCATCTATCTTTCATCCTTATCTCTCATATATGTAGAATGATGGTGGTTTCATCATTCATGCAGACGTAAATCCTCTGTACAGGTGCGTGCTCATGTGCACAAAGCTGTGCAGGGGATTTTGTCTTTTTATATGGAGCAATTCGTGGTATCATATATAAATCAGGGTCAAAACTGGTGCTGTGATACATTTTATTCGGATATCCGGCATCATACAGGAGCCGTTTCAGAACTGAAGCTGCACCTGAATAGACGGTTTAATTGGAGCGAAATACAGGAAGGGATGAGGGAAAACATGATCAAACGCACAGGACCATATTACATGACGACAGCGATTGCCTATGCATCGGGCAAGCCGCACATCGGAAATACATATGAAATCGTACTCGCAGACGCGATTGCCCGCTACAGAAGACAGCAGGGCTATGATGTCTTTTTCCAGACCGGAACAGACGAGCACGGTATCAAGATCGAAAACAAGGCAAATGAAGCCGGCGTTACCCCGAAGGAATATGTCGACAATGTTGCCGGCGAGATTAAGCGCATCTGGGATCTGATGAATACTTCTTATGATAAATTCATCCGCACGACGGATGCAGATCATGAGAAACAGGTTGCGAAGATGTTCACAAAGATGTACGAGCAGGGTGACATTTACAAGGACACCTATGAGGGCTGGTACTGCACGCCTTGTGAATCCTTCTGGACAGAATCCCAGCTGGTAGACGGAAAATGTCCGGACTGCGGACGTCCGGTTACCCGTGAGAAGGAAGAGACTTATTTCTTCAAGATGAGTAAATATGCGGATCGTCTGATCGAGCATATCAACACCCATCCGGAATTTATTCAGCCGGTCTCCCGCAAGAACGAGATGATGAACAACTTCCTGCTGCCGGGCCTGAAGGACCTGTGTGTGTCAAGAAGTACCATCAAGTGGGGCATTCCGGTCGAATTTGACAACAACAACGTCATCTATGTCTGGCTGGACGCACTCACCAACTACATCACCGGCATCGGATATGATGCAGACGGAAACAGCACGGAGCAGTACAAGAAGCTGTGGCCGGCGGACCTGCATCTGATCGGAAAGGATATCATCCGGTTCCATACCATTTACTGGCCGATCTTCCTGATGTCACTTGGCGAGCCGCTTCCGAAGCAGGTATTCGGACATCCGTGGCTGCTGCGAGCAGACGACAAGATGAGCAAATCCCGCGGAAATGTCATTTACGCAGATGATCTGGTTGATCTGTTCGGCGTTGACGCGGTCAGATATTTCGTTCTGCATGAGATGCCGTTTGAAAATGACGGTGTTATCAGCTGGGAGCTGATGGTAGAGCGCACGAATTCCGATCTGGCAAATACCCTCGGCAACCTGGTCAACCGCACCATCGCCATGACGAACAAGTACTTCGGCGGCGTGGTACGCGATGCAGGTGCGGCAGAGCCGGTAGATGATGATCTGAAGGCAAAGGTAACAGGAACTGCAGCGGCGGTTGACGCGAAGATGGAAGAACTCCGGATCGCGGATGCCCTGACAGAGATCTTCTCCCTGTTCAAGCGCTGCAACAAATATATTGATGAGACAGAGCCGTGGATTCTCGCGAAGGATGAGGCAAAGCAGGATCGTCTCGCAACAGTCCTTTACAATCTGGTCGAGAGTATTACGATCGGCGCATCCCTGCTGCAGGCTTACATGCCGGAGACAGCAGAGCGGATCTTTGCACAGCTCAATACAGAACTGCGTGATTTCGAACAGCTGGATCAGTTTGGCTTGTATCCGTCCGGCAATCATGTTACAGAGAAGCCGGAGATCCTGTTTGCCCGCATGGATCTGAAGGAAGTTATGGAAAAGGTTGCCGTTATCGAAGCGGCCCAGGCAGCGGCGGCCGGCGCGGCATCCGGTGATGCTGCAGACGATGCCGGTGCGGGAGAAACGGACGATGTTCATGTCGAGCTGAAGGACGAAATCGAATATGGCGATTTCGCGAAGCTACAGTTTGTCGTCGGTGAAGTCATTTCCTGTGAGGAAGTCAAGAAGTCCAAAAAGCTGCTGCTCTTCCAGGTGAAGGTCGGCGACCAGACCCGTCAGATCGTATCCGGCATCAAGAAATGGTACAAGCCGGAGGACCTGATCGGCAAAAAAGTCATGGTACTGCTGAACCTGAAGCCGGCAAAGCTGGCAGGCCTGATGTCTGAAGGAATGCTTCTCTCGGCTGAGGATCCGGATGGCAATGTCCGCCTGATTCATCCGTCCGATGAGATGCCGGCAGGATCCGAGATCTGCTGATTACGAATGAACAAGATGAGTCAGAGGGGACGTTTCTCTCTGACTCATTTTCACTGGCTGTTTTGCTTCGAGATCACGAGTGAATAGAAAATGAGTCAAGGAGAAACGTTCCCTCTGACTCATTTTTCTATGCGCAGCGAAGCTGGCAGAGAGGAGAAAGAATTGGAAGAGGAAAAAATATTACAATCAGAAACGAGACAGAAATCCCTCATTCAGCGATATATGCTTTTTATTATCGGTCTGTTTATCGCCGCGATGGGCGTAGCATTCTCGACAAAAGCTGGGCTGGGGACGTCGCCGGTGGCGTCTGTTCCGTACTCCGTTTCGCTGATCAGCAGCCTTCTGACATTCGGCGGCTGGCTGAATCTCTGGAGCGTCATCCAGATCGGTGTTCAGATCGCGCTGCTGCGTAAAAAATGCAATCCGGTTGAAATTGTGATTCAGACGGTTCTGGCATTTGCCTACGGGTACATGACGAACTTTTCCTGCAGGCTGATTGACGGGCTTGTTGTTGACACATATCCGATGCAGTTTCTGTGTATGATTGTCAGCTGCTTTATTCTTGGTCTGGGCATCTGGATCCAGTTTAAGGGAAATGTAGCAATGCTGCCAGGAGAGGCCATGAACCGCGCGATCAGTACCGTGTCGGGATGGCGGTATGAGAATATTAAAATATTCTTTGATGTGCTGTACATCGTGATTTCTGCTGTGCTGGGTCTGCTGTTCCTGGGCGGACTGAAGGGCGTGCGTGAGGGCAGTATTATTGCGGCTGTGCTGATCGGGAATATCATTAAACTTTACAACCGGATCTGGGACCGGATCAAAAAATGAGTCGATGGGGACGTTTCTTCTTGACTCATTTTCCGCCACATTTTAACACCTGAATGAAGAATGTGAAGGAAAATGAGTCAGAGAGAAACGTCCCAATCGACTCATAAAACATGTAGTTACGCAGAAAAAACTGCGTACTGTACAACAAATTAAAGGCTGCACTATAATGAAGCGGTAACAGCCCACATAGAGATTTCAAGTATGAGAGGTACGAATATGAAAGCAGTTATCGTGAACGGAAGTCCGAGAAAGAATTGGAATACAGATCAGGCATTGCAAAAAGCGGCAGAAGGGATTATCGAGGCCGGCGGAGAGGTTGAGACCATCCGGCTGTATGACTATGCTTATAAAGGATGCATCAGCTGCTTTGCCTGCAAGATCAAAAACAGTAAGACAAACGGACTGTGTGCGTATAAGGACGATCTCCGCCCGGTTCTTGAAAAAGTGCATGAAGCGGATATGGTGATCGTCGGAACGCCGGTATATTACAATTATCCGGCAGGACAGGTCCGCTCATTTCTGGAGCGGTGGCTTTTCCCGGTTGGAACATATATGTGGAAGGACGGGAAGCAGATCGTCATCCGTGACAAGGTCATTCCGACCGGTCTGATCTACACCATGAACTGCCCGAAGGATATGATGGAGAACTGGAATTATCCGGCAATTCTTTCTGATACGGCGAATACGATGCAGGCAATCATGGGTCACAATGAATTACTTTATATCTGCAACACGTATCAGTTTAAGGATTATTCCCGGTATGACATGGATCTCTTCTCAGAGGAAGAGAAGCGGGCATACCGCGACGCACATTTCGAAGAAGATCTTGCCAAAGCAAAAGATCTCGGGAAGCGGCTTGCGGAAATGGCGAAGCAGATGATGTGAGTCAGACTGCAATGACCGCCTGATCCATCTGTCAGATGAAATACCTGCAGGTTCCGAAATCTGTTAAGGGATCTGCAAGGGATATACCATCCTCATATAAGTGAACCGGTTAACTATTGTAATACAATCGGAATTTCCGTGGGGAAATTCCGATTTTTTTTGTGAAAGAATTGATAAACCCAGTGTCGCTGCTATAGCCGACATCGTAAGCAATATCAAAAACAGACCGTTCCGTCGATGCAAGAAGCTGCTTTGCCCGGTTCAACCGGGTCAGAATAATGTAATCATAGGGACTCTGTCCGGTACATCGCTTGAACAAATGGGAAAGATAATGCTGACTGACTCCGTATTGTGCGGCAATCTTATCGAGAGACAGATCTTCCGAAAAATGTTCATTTATGTAATTCATAACCTGTGTGATCAGTTTATGTTCAATGCGCAGATTTTGCTGGGAACTGTCCTGTTCAATTAAAAAACTGGAAATTATGGCATAGATCTGACGGGACATCCAGGCCTCCGAGAACTGTTTCTGGTATTTAAGATGCGAGACCAAAAGCTTTAAAGGATCCAGAATCAGGCTGCTGTTGGAGAATGTACAAATAATGCCGGAAGTTTCTTTTATATGCTGATAGAAAGATTCCATGTCGTGGTGATCAAAATGTACGTACCAGAATTCAGTGTCAACTGGCGTACTGTAGCTGTGTTGTGCGTGGCAGTTCATCAGGAAAGCCTGACCAGGTCCGATCTGACCGGGAATCTCTTCATTTACAAAATTCATGCGGCCTTTTTCGACATAGATCAGCAGGTAATCGTTGTAGGTTTTTCGGTCGATCTTATAGTAAGGACCAGAGTATATATGTCCGCAGACATCCGGATAGTAGTAGAATTTTCGTGCATTTGGAGATGGGGTAAAAAAGAACATTTCTGATCCTATATAACAGCCGTTGGAATTATATTTCATCAAAATCCTCCTGAATAGAAAATAGCTGCTTAAAACAAGAGCAGGATATTGCAGTTTTTGGACGGGAAATAAGAGCAGGATATTACAGTTTTTAAGCATGTAGGTTTGTTGTTATTTGGTTTTTCTGTGATAAAGTATAGTACAGATAAAGAAGTTATGCAATGGCCGGCTGCAAACAAAAGTAAAAGGTGAAGCAACTACAAACAGAATTAAATGTGATTTGGAGGAAGTTATAATGAGAAGAAAAACATTGGCGATAATCCTGGCATTTGGTATGACATTAAGTATGGCAGCATGCGGAAGTGCAGCAGACAGCTCCTCAGCAGGAAGCGGTTCAGCGGAAGCAGGGGCAGCATCCAGTGCAGCGTCTGAAGCAGCGTCCAGTGCAGCGTCTGAAGCAGCGTCCAGTGCAGCATCTGAGACAGAAACAGATGCAGAAAGTACGGCAGAGTCAGAGACCGATATTATGTATGCAAAAGAAGATATCGAGGCGTCAGTAAACGGGATCGGCGACTGGGAAAAGGAACTGGATATGGCAGTGAGCGGTGATGAAAGCTTTACATGGGGATTCATCGATCTTGGATATAAAGATACATTCACAACAAAAGAAAGAAACACGCTGCGTTATTACTGCGAGAAGTATTTTCCGAACGTCACAGTACTAGAGGCAGATGGTGAAATGGATGCGAACAGGCAGATTCAGCTGGCTGAAAATTTCATCACACAGGGTGTTGATGCGCTCATCCTGATTCCGTCAGATGCAGATGGCTGTGTCGGCGTTGTAGATGTATGTCAGGAAAACAAGATGCCGCTTGTTGTCATGACGGGTGTTATTCATACTGATTTGTTGAATAACGGAATTGGATTTGTCGGATCCGATAACAGAGAGGCAGGCGTTCTTGAGGCGGAGTGGATTATTGATAACGTAGATGACAGTGAAACCGTTAAGATGTGTTATCAGAGAGGTCAGGAAGGCTACGATCACACGGAGCTCCGTCAGGCAGGTGTTTTTGAAACACTCGATGAGGCAGGCTTTAACTATGAGCTTGTATCTGTACAGCTATCCGATTATATGCGAGACAAAGCTATGAACAACGCTGAGGACTGGATCACATCCTACGGTGATGAAATCTCCGTCATCCCGTGCTGTAATGATGAGGCAGCTATGGGAACCCTTCAGGCATATCAGGCGGCAGGTCTTGCAGATGGTGTAAAGATCCTCGGAATTGACGCAAACCAGGATGCGATCCAGGAAGTGGCTAATGGAAATCTTGCATGCACAATCATGCAGAACGGTCTTGCACAGGCGAAATGGGCAGCAGCATCCGCATACGACGCATGCGTTAACAAAACACTCGAGACAAAGGGTGTAACAGTACCGTTCGAGCGTATTGATTCCACAAATGTACAGGATTATATGTAAATCTGCAGATGGTATCAGTTTCAGAAACCCGGCTGGAGAGCAGAAATGCTCTCACAGTCCGGACTGAAAAAGAATAAGAAATATCAGAAATAGGAAAGGAAGTTATTAATGAGCACATTAAGAATCGGCGTCATTGGCTGCGGCATGATTGGACGTGAGCATATCAAGAGATTAAACCAGAGACTTCAGGGCTGTAAAGTAACAGCTGTCTGTGACGTATTTGAAGAAGGTGCCAGACGCGGTGCCGAGATTGCAGGCGAAGGTACAAAAGTATATACAGTTATTTCTGAAATCGTGAACGATCCAGAGATTGATGCACTTGTTGTCACAACCCCGGAAGTTGCTCATTTCGATGCAGTTATTGAAGCAATTAAAGCGGGAAAGCCGGTCTTTGTAGAGAAGCCGCTGGCTGCGACAGCAGATGATTGTATGAGGATTGTTGAAGCAGAAGTCGCATCCGGTAAACATTTGGTACAGGTCGGGTTCATGCGTCGATATGACAGAGGATACCGTCAGGTTAAAGCACTTTTGGATTCCGGTGAATTTGGAGAGGCTCTCATTGTCAAAGGAACACATAGAAATCAAACAGTTGATGAGAGCTATGAAACACCGCTTGCGGTGTTTGGTACAGTAATTCATGAAATCGACTGCCTGCACTGGCTTGTAAATGATGACTTTGTTTCTGCACAGGTTCTGTTCGGAAAAGACACGAAGTATACGCACAGCAAGCTGCGTGATCCGCAGGTCATGATCATGAAGACCAGAAAAGGTGTAAATGTAATTGTTGAAGTATTTGTAAATTGCCAGTTCGGATATGATATCAATACCGAAGTTGTCTGTGAAGAAGGCGTAATCCATATGCCGGCACCGTCAGTACCGACTGTCCGTAAAGACGGAAACCTGTCGGCTCCAATTGAACAGAGCTGGATCGGTCGTTTCCTTGAGGCATACGATGCGGAACTGCAAGAGTGGGTAAACTGTGCAAAAGAAGGTATTGTAACCGGACCGAACGCATGGGACGGATATCTTGCGGCAGTTACGGCAGATGCATTGGTTAAAGCACAGGAAACAGGTGCAATAGAGTCTATTGAGACAGAGGAAAAGCCGGCATTTTATGATTGAGAAAGGGGAAAGATATGGCTATCAGAACGGGTATTGCGCCGGATTCATGGGGGGTATGGTTCCCGAATCATGAAAAACAGACGCCGTGGTATCGGTGTATGGATGAGATGAAGGTGGCAGGGTATGACGGAGTTGAACTCGGTCCGTGGGGATATTTTCCGACAGATGCGGGTATCCTGAAAAATGCTCTGGAGGCACGCGGTCTGGCGTTGGTCGGGGGAACAGTGGGCGGAAATTTCCTCGATGAGGAGTCAGTTAAAAATGTTTTTGCAACAATTGATGATATTGCAGCGCTTCTCGGGCAGTTTTCGGAGACAAAATATATCGTACTCCTTCCTCCGATGTATACTGATCTGGAAACCGGCGTTGATGTCATGCCACGTCAGCTCTCTGATGAGGAATGGAACACCTACTGCAAAAATGTTCAGCGCTGCGCAGATCATGTCGCATCGTATGGCCTGCGGGGAGTATTCCACCCGCATGTCGATTGTCATGTAGAGACAGAAGAAGAAATTGAACGTTTTCTTGCGGATACAACCGTTGATCTCTGCTTTGACACAGGCCATCATGTATACGGCGGCGGAGAGCCGATCAGCTTCTACAAAAAGCATGCGGACCGCATTCCGTACATCCATCTGAAAGACTGCGATCTTGGCGTTAAGGCCGAGATGGACAAGAACGGATGGTCCTTTGCAAAAGCAGTGACAGAAAATATCATGGTGGAGCCGGGGAAGGGTACGATCGACTTTGCGGCGCTTTACAAGGCACTCGAGGAAAATAATTACGACGGCTGGTGTGTTGTTGAGCAGGATCTCTTTCCAGTAAAGTCGTTTGATATCCCCCTTCCGATCGCTGAGCGTGGTCGAGAAAATCTGCGTAAGGCAGGGTTCGTGGAATAAGTCATTATCAATACATTGTTTTCTTCCCTTGAGTTAACAATTCGGTTGTTGAGCAGATACTAAATAGGAAAAGCGGCAGTTCTGCATTATGCAAAACTGCCACTTTTGTCCATCATGGAAATAATTATAGTTTTGAGGCACCGGCGTGTACGATACCGGTATACTTTGCAATCGCTTCATCTGTTGTGATCAGATTCCCGTATGTCAGCTGATGCACATCCGCAACGCCTGAGATCCGGGCGAACATTTTCAGTTCTTCCGTCGAAACAATCAGGTAGTTGGCAACCCGCTGTGCTGTCTCATCAATTTTCAGACGCTTGCGGAGCATGGGATTCTGTGTGGCAATGCCGACCGGACAGTAGCCGGTTCCGCAGATCCGGTACTGCTGGCAGGCAGCGGCGATCAGCGCGCCGCTCGCAACCGCGACTGCATCAGCTCCCATAGCCAGTGCTTTCGCGAAGTCCGCGGATACCCGCAAGCCTCCGGTGATGACCAGCGCAATATCAGAATGAACGGAATCCAGATATTTGCGCGCGCGGGACAGCGCGTAAATGGTCGGAACCGAAGTTGCCTCCCGCAGGAAATACGGGCTGGAACCGGTTGCGCCGCCGCGTCCGTCGATCGTGATAAAGTCCGGCTCAGCGAATACGCACCACGCCAGATCCTGCTCGATGTTGCCCGCCGCAATTTTGATGCCGACCGGGCGTCCGTCCGAGCGATCCCGCAGCATATCGACCATTTCTTTCAGATCTTCTTTCGTATTGATCTCCGGAAACTTGCTGGGGCTCTGTACGTCTTCCCCCACGGGCTTTTCCCTGACAGCTGCAATTTCCGGCGTCACTTTGCTGCCGGGCAGATGTCCGCCCATTCCGGGTTTTGTGCCCTGGCCGATTTTGATCTCAATCGCGTCGGATGTGCGCAGATTTTCATCCGTGACACTGTATCTGTTTGGAATATATTCGAAAATATATTTATAGGCAGCAGCTTTCTCCTCCGGAAGAATGCCTCCCTCGCCGCTGCACATGGCTGTCTCTGCCATTGCGGAACCTTTTGCCAGCGCGATTTTGATCTCTTTTGACAGCGCGCCAAAGGACATGTGGGAGATATAGACCGGACTCTCGAGGACCATCGGTTTCTTTGCATGCTTCCCGATAATCGTCTGTGTGCTGACCGGGTCGCCGTCATTCAGGGGGGCGGGATCGAGCTGCGCGCCAAGAAGCAGAATGTCTTCCCACTTCGGCAGCGGAAGCTGCGTGCCCATCGCCGCGTGGATGGATTCACCGGAGACGGCCATTTCATGGATTTCTTTCATATAGCGCGCTTCCGGGTCGTCGCGCGTTAATTCGGAATCATATCCCGGTGCGGGTTTTGTATCCTTCATAACATATAACCTCCTGTTGAGATGCCGGAATGGAAACTGTCTCTTAAGCAAGTACGTTATTTAAATTCATTATAACAGGATACTTTAATCGACGCGACAGTAAAAACACAGTAAAATATATAAGACAGTAAAAACACAGTAAAACAGGAGGTCCAAAATGCAAAATCCGTATACGTTGGTGTTCGGACAGCCGCCGCTGGAAATGATTGAGCGAACCGCGCAGGCAGAACGTATTATCAGCGAGTTTTCACAGGAAAGGCCTGCCTGTTAATTCAATCAATTTGATAACCGGTGTGCGGGGCTGCGGGAAAACCGTGTTTGTTACGCAAATCGCAGACAGATTACGGGAAAAAGAATGGATTATTATCAATTTGAAAAATAACCGGCGCATTCTCGTGACTTCAGTCGTGAGTTAGCCGAAAAGCAAAACAAAAAGAACAAACGTTCGATTTTTTCTTGTAATCTCTTTTTCCGTATGATACAATAGTCATATGGAAAAAGAGGTTTATTTTACTAATAATAATGATTTATCCTATGGTCGTGGTTACGTGTATTCCCTTCAGTATCATATCGTCTGGTGCACAAAGTACAGGAGAAATGTCCTCACAGACGGAGTGGATGTGGACTGCAAGCGACTTCTCTATGAACTGGCGGAGGAATACGGATTTCAAATCCCTGCCATGGAGGTGATGCCGGATCATGTACATCTTCTCATAGATGCGAAGCCACATTTCTTCATTCCGGATATGATCAAGATCATGAAGGGAGGGCTGGCACGGAAGCTGTTTCTGCTGCACCCGGAGATAAAGCAGAAGCTGTGGGGCGGCCATCTGTGGAATCCATCCTACTGTGCAGTCACTGTGAGCGACAGAAGCAGGGAGCAGGTTGAGCAGTATATCGAGAGCCAGAAGGAGAAAGCATGGGGAGGCAGAGGACGTCCCCCGAAGGATCTGGAGCGGCTGCAGGCGTATCACAGGGAGGTGCTTAAGTGTGAAGGTGATATCTTCTTACAAAGTGGAGATCCTGAAACTTCATAAGCCGCTGAAGCAGACGATGGAGATCTGCCGGTTTGCCGTCTCCTGGCTTCTGCCTGTGATCGATGCCGAGTGGAACAGTCTTTCTCTGATCGGGCAGGAGAAGCTCCGCTTTAATGCCGCTGAGAAACTGATCCACGGAACAAAGAAAAACATGGCGAAATATCCATTTGACGCGGCATTCCCGAAGATGCCTTCCTATCTGAGGCGCGCCGTCCTGCAGCATGTAATGGGTCTGATTTCTTCCACGCTTACACAAAAGAGGAAGTTGCAGCTGTCCGGAAAACGCGCAGAAGGAACTTCACGACGAGATGCTGTCCACTATATGCCGGTTTTCTACCGGGACAACATGTACCGGAAAAAAGAAGACGGCGTATACCTGAAGCTGTATAACGGGAAAGACTGGATCTGGCAGAAAGTGCTGCTGAAGAAAACAGATCTGGACTATATCCGCAGGCACTGGAGAGGTGTGAAGGAAAAATCCCCTGTACTGGTAAAACGGTATAAGAAGTACTACCTGCAGTTTGCTTTTGAGGAGAATGTTAAGCTTGGCAACACCCCGGTGGAAAAGAGCAGGATCTGCGCTGTTGATCTGGGGATTAATACAGATGCAGTCTGCAGCATTATGACAGCGGACGGAACTGTCGCCGCGAGGAAGTTCATCAGCTTCCCGGCTGAAAAAGACCGTCTGTACCATGTGCTGAACCGTGTGCGGAAGAAACAGAGAGAACACGGTTCTAAGAGCGTAACAGGCTTCTGGGCGTACGCAAAGAGGCTGAATGACCAGATCG
>JAFRGW010000101.1 GCA_017433615.1 Eubacterium sp. | reverse complement strand
TGGAGAAATTCATTTCCTTCTCTTCGATCGGGAGGTCGTCGTATTTTTTCCCCGAGATGTATTCTGTAAATTCTTCCGGAAGATCCGGGTAGTGATCGCCAAACATCAGGATCAGGGTCGGCTCTTCGACGGTCTTAAAATGCTCGATCAGGTATTTCAGTGCGTCGTCGCTGTCCCGCTCGAGTGAGAGGTAATTGGTCACAGCCTCTTCTTCGTAGCCGTCCACATGGATCGTGCCGTGATAGGTCTCGGACTCGTAGCCGCCGTGATTCTGCATGGTGATATTGAACAGGAACAGCTTGTCGTCCGGATTCTCCTTCTCTTCGACCATTTTGACGATTTTTTCATAGTTGCCGCGGTCGCTGATAAAACTCCGGATCCGGTCCGTATCTTCTTCAAAATCTTCTTCCGCGAGGAATTCATCGAAGTTAAGCAGACGGTAGGCAGCCGGACGGTTCCAGTTTGTTCTCTTATAGGGGTGCATGGCGATAGCCTCGTACCCCTGGGATTTCAGCGTAGTGACCAGCGAATACTGGTCATGCAGGAAATAACTGACGTAAGGGACCATTCCCGGAAAACGCTTGACGGAATTTCCGGTGAGAAATTCGTATTCCGACTTTGCGGTTCCGCCGCCGCGGATACAGACGAGCGTATGTCCCTTAATGGTATTTTCCGACATCGAATCGTAATACGGCATCACTTCTTTATTGGTCTGAAAATCACCCACCATGCGGTAATCCGCCCAGGATTCATTCATGATCGCAATGATATTCACCGGCTTCACATCCGTGGTGTCATTCGGCACCATTTCTTCTTCCGCTTTCTCTGCGATCTCCTTTATTCCCTCAACAGAATACCCGTCCGGCGGTGTCAGCCGCATGTATTTTGCGACACAGAAAAATCCGACGGTCGTTCCGTATTTCTTATAGGTTTTTGTCGGAGCAAACAGATCGGTAAGGATACCGAGATTGCCGTTCCAGTTGACATTCAGATAAAAGAAATACATGCCGATCATGAAGCCGGCAACACCGCCGCGGATCAGAATGCGTCCCCACACCTTGCGGGCAATGCTGGCGTCCGGAAGCTGCAGATACATGCCCAGCACACAGAGTACAATGATAATGGCCGTCATCAGCTGCCGCGACATGACAAAGGTAAATTTGCCCGCAACAGCCATCGCTGTTCCGATGCTGAACATATCGATAAATTGAAATGGCTCGCCGCGCAGAGAATTGACTGCGTTGAAGACAACAATCATGACCCCGTAGAGGCAGATCACGGCAATGATCGCCCGCCGCCAGGAGTTCAGCCAGAACAGCCAGATCATTGAGATGATAAAACAGCCTGCAAGATTCAGCAGCATGTAGCGGATCTGCATCTCCTTCAGATCCGGGTTGTTAACCCACTCCATCAGGAACAGGCACAGGATGCAGTTCAGCACCAGGAGAATCATGTGATACGGCCGGAATTTTCCGGGAATCTCATGCCCCTTCGCATCGTATTTCCGGCGTCCGTAAAGCACCAGATGACTGATCAGGATCGAGGCCGCAATTGCCGCAAACAGAATTCCCAGCACCAGCGGTCCTTTTGTCTCACCGTCCTCCAGCGGACGAAGTACATCTTCCCGGCGGATCACAAGAAATGCGATCGTCGCGCCCCAGTAAATCAGCCAGAAGATCCTGTATTTGATTGTTGTTGTCTTTAATCGTTCAGCCATTTGGTTTCTTATCTCTCTATCTTATGAATAAATAATCCGCTCCGCAGCTTCGGCTCGAACCAGGTGGATTTGGGCGGCATCAGCAGACTGGCGTCCGCCACTTCGAGCAGTTCTTCAATCGAGGTCGGATACATGGCAAATGCTGCGGCGCAGCCGTTCTCACAGCGGCGCTCGAGTTCTTCCAGTCCGCGGATGCCGCCGACAAAGTCGATGCGGCTGTCTGTGCGCGGATCGTCGATCTTCCAGACCGGGGTGAGGATTTCACGCTGGAGGAACGAGACATCCAGTGCGCCGACCGGATCTTCTTTGACATATTCCGGACGCGCCTTCAGGCGGTACCACTGACCGTCCATCAGGAAGCCCATCTCACCCTTCTGCTCCGGGTGATACGGCGCTTCGGGTGCCATTTCGAGGAAGCATTTTTCGCAGAGCTTTTCGAGCATTTCGTTCTGCGTCAGGCCGGACAGATCCATCAGGACGCGGTTGTAATCCATGATTTTCAGTTCTTCATCCGGGAACAGCACCGACAGGAAATAGTTGAACTCCTCCTCGCCGGTATAATCCGGATGTTCAGCGCGGCGCATCAGAGATACTTTCACGGCAGATGCCGCACGGTGATGTCCGTCTGCGATATAGGTGCATGCTACATTTGCAAATGCATCGGAAATTGCGGCGATCTGTGCATCATCGCTGATCAGGAAAACGCGGTGTCGGATGCTGTCATCGGATGTAAAATCCTGTTCAGCCTCCTGGTTTTCGCGAATGTTCTGCACGATTTCGCGGATGGCATCCTGCGCGCGGTATGCGAGGAAAATCGGTCCGGTCTGCGCGCTGCAGGTGTCGACGTGACGGATGCGGTCCTGCTCTTTTGCTTCGAGCGTGTTCTCGTGTTTGCGGATCACGCCGTTCAGATAATCATCAACGGAGGAACAGGCGACGAGACCGGTCTGCACGCGCCCGTCCATGGTCAGCTCATAGAGATAATAGCAGGCTTTTTCATCCTGCTGCATGATGCCGTCAGCTTCAGCCTGCCGCAGCATCTCATCCGCTTTCGTGTAGACTTCCGGTGCATAGAGATCCTGTCCTTCCGGGAAGGCTGTCTCTGCGCGGTCGATTCCGAGGAATGACATCGGCTCCCCCTTGACGACTTCACGGGCTTCTTCCGTATTGTATACATCATAAGGAAGTGCGGCCACACGCGCTGCGGTTTCCTTCGTGGGTCTTAACGCCTTAAATGGTCTGATGACTGCCATGATTTCATCCCTTTCTTCTATGTGTCACTTTTGTCTGTTTCCACCTGAAACTTACAACAGCGAAATGCCGGCATAGAATCTGCCGGCACACGCTGCTCTTTATAAACTTGTTTTATTTTACAATGCGGGCACGCAGGACGGCCGGGCTCTCCGAAAGTGTCTGCAGCAGTTCTTCTGTCGCAGGTGTTCCGAGATCCAGCATGGTGTAGGCGTATTCCCCTTTACTCTTGTTGGTCATGTCACTGATATTGATACCGGCATCGCTGATGATCTTTGTAAACTGTGTGATCATGCCGGGGCTGTTCAGATGGCAGACCGTCACGCGGCTGACCGCGTTGCACTGTCCCATGTCGCAGTTCGGGTAATTGACGGAATTGCGGATATTTCCATTTTCCAGGAAGTCACGCAGCTCCTTGACGGCTGCAACGGCACAGTTATCCTCTGACTCCTGGGTAGACGCACCCAGATGCGGCAGAACAAGCGTATGCGGAAGTCCTGCTACCGTCGGGTTGGCAAAGTCAGACACATAGCGTGCCACCTTGCCTGCACGCAGTGCCTCAACCAGCGCATCTTCATCGATCAGGACGTCGCGGGCGAAGTTCAGGACGATGACGCCGTCTTTCATGATGCTGATCGCATGGCGGTCGATCATGCCGCGCGTGCTGTCCAGAAGCGGCACGTGAATGGTGATGTAATCACAGTCGCGGTAAAGATTATCTACCTCTTTGACATGATGCACAGAAGCGGACAGGTTCCATGCGGCATCGACGGAGATATACGGATCGTATCCGTAAACATCCATGCCGAGATGGACAGCTGCATTTGCAACCATCTGACCGATAGCGCCCAGACCGATAATGCCCAGCTTCTTGCCGCTGATCTCATGTCCTGCGAACTGCTTTTTCTGCTTTTCTGCCTGCTTGGCAACATCCTCGTCTCCGCGGTGCGCACGCACCCACTCTGCGCCGCCGAGAATATCGCGGGATGCGAGAAACAGTCCGGCAATTACCAGTTCCTTGACGCCGTTCGCATTTGCGCCCGGTGTGTTAAATACGACAACACCTCTTTTTGCGCAGTCTTCTACCGGAATATTGTTGACGCCGGCACCTGCACGTGCGATGGCAAGTACTCTGTCATTAATATCTTCCGGCTGTATCTTTGCACTGCGTACCAGAAGGGCATCTGCGCCCTTCATGCTGTCTGTCATGATGTAATTGCCGTCAAAGTGCTCAAGTCCAACCCTGGAAATCGGGTTGAGGCAGTTGTAATAAAACATTATCCATTCACCTCTTCAAAGTGCTTCATAAATTCTGTGAGTTTCTGTACACCTTCAACCGGCATTGCGTTGTAAATGCTTGCGCGCATGCCGCCGACACTGCGGTGTCCCTTCAGGTTGACAAATCCGGCGTCTGTCGCTTCTTTGATAAACTTCGCATCCAGGTCCTTGTCGCCTGTGACGAACGGGACATTCATCAGGGAGCGGTCTTCCTTCACAACCGTTCCGGTAAACATCTTGCTGCTGTCCAGATAATCGTAGAGGACTGCCGCTTTCTGCTCGTTGATCTCTTTGCGTTTTTCAAGTCCGCCTGTCTTCAGCAGCCACTTGAATACCTTGCCGCAAATGTAGATTGCGTAGCAGTTCGGTGTGTTGTACATGGAGCGGTTGTCCGCATGGGTCTTGAACTTCATGTAGGTCGGCGTGCCTTCGAGTACGTCATCTGTGATCAGATCTTTGCGGATGATGCTGACAACAAGGCCGGCCGGGCCGATGTTCTTCTGTACGCCGCCGTAGACGATGCCGTATTTTGTCACGTCGATCGGCTCTGACAGGAAGCAGGAAGAAACGTCGGATACCAGAATCTTGCCCTTTGTGTTCGGCAGTGTATGATATTTCGTTCCGTAAATGGTGTTATTTTCGCAGATATAAACGTAATCAGCGTCCGGGCTTACCGGAAGATCGCTGCAGTCCGGAATGTAGGAGAACATCTTGTCCTCGGAAGACGCAATCTTGTTAGCCTGTCCGTAGATCGCCGCCTCCTGCCATGCCTTTTTGGCCAAGGTGCCGGTCACGATGTAGTCTGCAACGCGGTTCTTCATCAGATTCATCGGAATCTGCGCAAATTGCAGCGTCGCACCGCCCTGCATAAACAGAACTGCATAGTCATCCGGAATCTGCAGAAGCGTTCTCAGATCTGCCTCTGCCTCGTCAATAATCTCATCAAACATCTTTGAGCGGTGGCTCATTTCCATGACAGACATGCCACATCCGCGGTAGTTCATCATCTCTTCCTGTGCCTCGCGGAGAACCTCTTCCGGAAGCACTGCCGGGCCCGCTGAAAAATTATATACTCTGTCCATTTGTTTTACTCCTTATGAATGATTGCCTGATCAGTTGCCCTGCATTTTTTTCAGATCTTCTTCGTCAAATACATCATTGTTGGCCTTGCCTGCCGGAATCATCGGGAATACCTTCTCATCCGAATCGATGACACAGTCGATGATACAGGTTTTGCCGCTGTCAATCGCCTGCTGCAGAACAACAGGGAATTCCTTCGGATCGGTGACGCGGTAGCCGTTCGCGCCCATGGCCTCTGCGACTTTCACAACGTCAAGCTGGTCGTTGAGAATGGTCGCTGAGAAATGCTTCTCATAGAACAGCTCCTGCCACTGATGCACCATGCCAAGTACGTGGTTGTTGATAACAATATCGATCAGCGGAAGTTCATTGCGGACTGCCGTGATGATCTCATTCATGTTCATGCGGAAGCAGCCGTCGCCGGTGACATTGATGACCTGTTTCTCCGGACAGCCGATTTTTGCGCCGATGGATGCGCCAAGGCCGAAGCCCATGGTGCCCAGTCCGCCGGATGTCAGGAATTTGCGCGGCTCTGTGTAGCAATAGTGCTGTGCAGACCACATCTGATGCTGTCCGACATCTGTGCAGATCAGTGCATTTCCATCCGTCACTTTGCAGATCTGGTCAATGATATACGGGCCGTTCATGGTCGTATCATCAATTTTTCCGGAAGCGAGATTCTTATTGGCCTCTACTTCTGCCATCCAGTCGTCATTGTGCTTTTCCTTCAGCTCCGGAAGGATTTTCTTCAGCACTTCACTGACATCGCCGGTGACACATGCATTGACCACAACGTTTTTGTTGATCTCTGCCGGATCAATATCGATCTGCAGAATCTTTGCCTGTTTTGCAAAATTCTTCGGACTTCCGACGCAGCGGTCTGAGAAGCGCGCGCCGAGAACGATAAACAAATCACATTTGTATGTCAGAAGGTTGGAAGCTTTTGTTCCGTGCATGCCGAGCATGCCGACATACAGGTCATCATCCTGCGGAAATACGCCCTGCGCCATCAGACTGTCGCAGACCGGCGCCTCAATTCTGCGGGCCAGTTCGCGCACCTGCTCAGATGCACCTGCGGTCACAGTGCCACCGCCGATAAAGATCATCGGCTTCTTCGCCTTGTTGATCATTTCCACGGCTGTTTTCAGTTCGGATTCAGAAACCGGAAGATCTGCCGGATTGTAAACTTCCGGAACCGCCGGTTTGAAATTGCATTTTGCACCGGTTACGTCCTTGGTGACGTCAACCAGGACAGGGCCGGGTCTTCCGCTCTTTGCGATGCGGAATGCGCGGCGGATAGCATCAGCAAGTTTGGTAATATCCTTAACAATCATGCTGTATTTGGTAACCGGCATACTGACGCCCGTGATGTCAACCTCCTGGAAGCTGTCCTTGCCAAGAAGGGATTTTCCGACGTTCGCCGTAATGGCGACGAGCGGAACGGAATCCATGAATGCGGTTGCGATTCCGGTGATCAGATTGGTCGCGCCAGGTCCGCTGGTCGCGAAGCAGACGCCGACTTTGCCGGTCGCACGCGCGTATCCGTCTGCCGCATGGGATGCACCCTGCTCGTGCGATGTCAGCACGTGACGGATCTCCGGATGTTTATACAATTCATCGTAGAGATTGAGGATTGCACCGCCCGGATATCCGAAGACGGTATCAACACCCTGTTCTTTCAGACACTCGATAATGATCTCTGAACCATTCAGCTGCATGTTGTGTTTCCTTCTTTCCTTTGACTCACTTTTGATTCTTTATTCAGTTACCAGAATTGCGCCGCGGTTTGCGCTGGTTACCATCTTCGCATAGCGTGCGAGATAACCGGTTGTGACCTTCGGCTCTCTGGGCTGCCAGTTTGCTCTTCTCTTCTCAAGTTCCTCGTCGCTGACAAGAAGTTCCAGTTTGTAGTTCGGGATGTCGATCCGGATGATATCACCCTCTTCGACCAGTGCGATCGGTCCGCCGACTGCCGCCTCCGGGCTGACATGTCCGATGGACGCGCCGCGTGATGCGCCGGAAAATCTTCCGTCTGTGATCAGCGCGACACTGCTTCCCAGTCCCATACCTGCAATCGCAGAGGTCGGATTGAGCATTTCACGCATGCCCGGGCCGCCTTTCGGTCCCTCGTAGCGGATGACGACAACGTCGCCCGCAACGATCTTGCCGCCCTTGATTGCGGCGATTGCATCTTCTTCACAGTCAAATACGCGGGCCGGACCTTCATGGGTCATCATCTCCGGTACGACTGCGGAACGCTTGACAACACAGGTATCCGGCGCGAGGTTGCCGGAAAGCACAGCGATGCCGCCGGTGCGCATGTACGGATTGTCTACGTGACGGATGATCTCCGGATCACGGTTGACACAGCCTTTGATATTTTCACCGACGGTCTTTCCGGTAACGGTCATGCAGTCAAGATTGAGCAGATCCAGAGATGCAAGCTCGTTCATGACAGCATAGATGCCGCCGGCCTCATTCAGTTCTTCCATATAATGATCGCCTGCCGGTGCCAGGTGGCAGAGGTTCGGCGTCTTCTCACTCAGTTCATTTGCCATGGACACTTCGAAGTCAAAGCCCGCCTCATGGGCGATGGCCGGCAAATGCAGCATGGTGTTTGTGGAGCATCCAAGTGCCATGTCGACTGTCAGCGCATTGATAAATGCTTCTTTGGTCATGATATCGGACGGGCGGATGTTCTTCTCCAGCAGTTCCATGATCTTCATGCCTGCATGCTTTGCAAGACGGATGCGGGCGGAGTAAACAGCCGGGATTGTGCCGTTTCCGGAGAGTCCCATGCCAAGCACCTCTGTCAGGCAGTTCATGCTGTTCGCTGTATACATACCGGAGCAAGAACCGCAGGTCGGACATACATTTTCTTCGAAATTGCGGACATCTTCTTCTGTCATGGTGCCGGCAGTATAGGAGCCGACTGCCTCAAACATGGAGGAGAGACTGCGTTTTCTTCCGTTGACATGACCCGCAAGCATCGGACCGCCGCTGACGAAAATGGTCGGCACATTGATCCGTGCCGCTGCCATCAGCATACCCGGAACGACCTTATCACAGTTCGGAATCATGACCAGTGCGTCAAACTGGTGCGCAAGTGCCATACACTCAGTGGAATCACAGATCAGGTCACGTGTGACCAGAGAATATTTCATGCCAATATGTCCCATTGCAATGCCGTCACAGACTGCAATGGCCGGAAACTGAACCGGTGTGCCGCCTGCTTCCGCAACACCCATCTTGACCGCATTCGCAATCTTGTCGAGATTCATGTGTCCCGGAACAATCTCATTATAGGAACAGACAATGCCGACCAGCGGACGGTTCATCTCTTCTTCTGTCATGCCGAGTGCATTGAACAGACTTCTGTGAGGAGCCTGCTGCATTCCCTTTGTTACTGCATCGCTTTTCATGGGGTGGTCCTCCTTCTTCTTCATTCAACGGGATGGTTCCGGGTTGTCTTACGGAAACAGCATGCATTCTGCACATTCTGTGCCCTTCATGACCGGCGGAAGTCTCCCTTTCACGCAACAATGCCCGGATACAGGCATAGTGATCCAACTATGAAATTAAAGCTATCCACCATAATACTGCATTTTTCCTGTGATTTCAATGCGAAATGCGGTGATTGACCAGTGTTCGGCATTTATAACAAAACAAGAGAATCCAGATGGATTCTCTTGGTAAAAGTTCTAAAACATATGCGATTATTTCTTTTTATTTCTTTTCCTTGTCATCAGAAGATGCAGCTGTGAAATCGCCAGGTTTCTCGACCTGTGCGATGGCTTCCTTCTTCATCGGGATCCGGCAGTTGCGGTTGTTGCCGAACTCAACGATGACATCATCGCCTGCGATGTCAATGATAACACCGTAGAAACCGCTGGATGTTACGACAGAATCGCCGACTTCCATTGCGGAGAGCATTGCTTCCACTCTCTTGCGCTCTTTGTTCTGCGGACGAATCATCATAAAATACATAATGGCAACGAGTGCCACCATGAGGATAACCATACTTCCCATTCCGCCGCCGCTGGCTGAACCGCTTGCTAAAATCATCTTTTCATTCCTCCATGTTAATACGAAATCAGGCCTGTTTTCAGGCATCTAAATTATCATACACAATTCGGGCGGCACGGTCAAGAGTCTTGTCACTGACAGCTCCTGTCTGTGAGGCTTTCCGTCTTCACGGCCCGGTGTGCCGGACATCATCTGCCGGCGTTTTGTCGCTCACGCGCCTGCCCCGAGCATCTCCAGACGCTCCTTCCGGAATGATTCGAAATATCCGCCGCGGATCGCATCGCGAATCTCTTCCATGAGATGGTTATAGAAATACAGGTTGTGCAGCACGCAGAACCGCATGCCGAGCATCTCTTTTGCCTTCAGCAGATGCCGGATGTACGCGCGGCTGTACCGCCTGCAGACAGGACACTGGCATCCTTCTTCGATCGGACGCATGTCCGTCTCAAACTTTGCATTGAACAGATTCAGATGACCGTGTTTTGTATAGACATGCCCGTGCCGGCCGTTGCGGCTCGGGTAGACACAGTCAAAGAAATCAACGCCTCTGGCGACTGCCTCAATAATGTTGGCAGGTGTTCCGACACCCATCAGATAGGTCGGTTTGCTGCGCGGCAGTTCCGGTACCACATGGTCGAGAATGTCATACATCTCTTCATGCGTCTCGCCGACCGCCAGGCCGCCCACAGCATATCCGTCCAGATCCAGTTCGCTGATCTGCCGTGCATGATCCTTCCGGATGTCCGGATAGATTGCGCCCTGATTGATGCCGAACAGCAGCTGCTCCTTGTTGATCGTATCTTCGCGGGCATTCAGTTCGACCATTTTATTTTTGCAGCGCACCAGCCAGCGGGTCGTGCGATCCACGGATTTCTGTACATACTCCCGGTCCGCTTTGCTCGAAGGACACTCGTCGAAGGCCATTGCAATCGTAGATGCCAGGTTGGACTGGATCTGCATACTCTCTTCCGGACCCATGAATATCTTGTGACCGTCAATATGTGAACGGAAGCTGACGCCTTCTTCTTTGATCTGACGCAGCTCTGCCAAAGAGAATACCTGAAATCCGCCGGAGTCCGTCAGGATCGGCTTGTCCCACGACATGAACCGGTGCAGGCCGCCGAGCTGCTTTACGATCTCATCGCCCGGCCGCAGATGCAGGTGATAGGTATTGGACAGCTGCACCTGTGTCCCGATTGCCTCCAGATCCTCTGTGGACACCGCGCCTTTGATCGCCGCGACGGTTCCCACATTCATAAAGACCGGCGTCTGTACCGTACCGTGAACGGTTTTGAATTCCGCGCTTTTGGCGCGGCCCTCTTCTGCTATGATTTTATAGTCTGCCATAATATGTTATTGTCCTGTCCGTTTTATTTACGGGGCATTTCATGCGCCGTATACCAGCATTCTCCATTTCTTGATGATTATCATGCGCCGTATACCAGCATTCCCCGCATCTTTACCAAATTGGATTTGCCGAGTTTGATCCAGCCTGTCTTTCCGCCGCTCTTTACCTGTACATAAATGTTCTTTTTTACGATTGCCGCCTTCTTGATTGTGAACTTCTTCCTGGCTGCAATTTTGAAACCGGCTTTTTTAGTGGAGCCTGCTTTTTTGTATACCGTAATCGCT
>JAFRGW010000008.1 GCA_017433615.1 Eubacterium sp. | reverse complement strand
ATCACCTCCAGCGGCATGCCGTCCTTCTCATACATGGCGAGAAAGAAAAACGGCAGCATCACACCGATCATGGTCAGAGCTGCCAGACTCACATTTCCGCCTCTTTTTACCAGGAAGAACAGCGGGACGCCGACTGCCGCTGCGATGGAAAAGCAGATCAGCTGCCGCTTTGTCAGGTTGAAAAATATCTTTGATTTGACCTTGCTCAAATCTCTTGGAACAGATATATACGCTGCCATAAAACCTCCTTAATGCGCATTGAATACGGACTTGGCCAGTGTTCCTGTCTTGAACAGCGTGAAGCACAGCAGCACGGTATAGCCCATGACGCCCCAGAGTGCAGTCAGAATGTTGCCGGAGAATGATATGCCCTGGATCAGCACCGCATAGATGCCAACACAGATCATGATGAGAAATCCCTGGAAACCCAGCGCAAACAGCGACCGGAGGTAATTCTGTCCGATCTGGCTCTGTTCCCGATTCCCGAAGGTCGAGAACGGGATCGGTGCAAGACTGGTCATCAGGTAGATCTCGATCATTCGTCCGTATACGATGATGAAAATGATGAGAGACATGATCTTCATGCCGATGCCGAGGATCAGGATTTCCATATAGGTCCCGATCAGCGGACCGATCTCCATTCCTTCCAGTGTGGCCTGCATACTGCTTAAGGACGATCCGTCCACCGCTGTACTGCCGCCGATAACCCCTCCTGCGGAGGAGATCACATGCTGGGCGACATCAAATACCGCCATCGTGATATTGAATGTGTTGGTAATCAGCAGAACCGCTACGAAGGTCTTGAAGACCCACTTGAAGAAGATCCATGTTTCAAAGTTCGCCAGGTTATTGTGATCAATAATCAGCTGAATCAGCTCATAGCAGGCTATGAATGTCAGAATCAGCCCCGCTATAGGGATGATCACGGATTCTGATACATTCCGTATCATGGCAAACACCCCCGGCGAGAAGTTCACCGGGGATGTGCCGACCTGGGCTGCGACATCCGAAACCTGCTGGTTCACGGAATCAAACATCCCGGAAAGGCTTTCCATGATACCGCTAACGAGCATTTCTTTCAGCCACTCTGTGATTTTCTGAAATATCGTGTCCATTTAGCGGTTTTTCCTCCGTGATCAGCCGAACAGGCCTGTGAGAAGCGGGACGAGCGTAGTACCGATCAGGGCGACACCGCCGCCTGCCATCAGCTGTTTCATGCCCTGGGACTTAGCGCCCGGATTGTCGTTGCCGTAACCTTCCATGAGGTTGATCACGCCCCAGATACCGAGGCCTGCACCGAGTGCGATTACGAGTGTCTGAAGTACGCCTACTGCGCTGTTGAAAAATGCCATAAAATGTTTCCTCCTTTCCGCAAATCGCGGTTGAAAATAAATGTGCCCTTTCTCCGCATGTGCACCTGCAGAAAATGGGCATGAAAAAGCCGGGGACTGTTTTGTTGCAGCCTCCGGCATGTATGAATTGAAATATTCAGTTTTTATATTCCATATAAAGCTGCTCCGGCGATTGCAGAAATACAGATCAGCATGATCGGCGATATACCGTTTTTACTGATTTTTCTGGAGCCGAAATAAATCAGTGCCAGCATCAAAGTCAGTATCAAAGGACGAATCAATATCACCCTTTCCTGAATAACGATTCCGTTCCTGATGATCATGTATACACCCGTAGCAAGAATGATACCGATCATGCTCGGCTTCAGTCCGCGAAGGACCGCCTGTACATAGGGGTTCTTCAGCACGGTTTTCAGAAGCGCTGTTACCAGCAGAATAATGATAAACGATGGAAGGACAACAGCGATTGTCGCAATCAGTGCTCCGGGGATTCCTGCCTGCGAGCTGCCGACATATGTCGCCAGGTTTACCATGATCGGCCCCGGCGTGCTCTCACTGACCGCAATCATATACGTCAGCATTTCTTCATCCAGCCATCCGTAGGAAAGAACCACATCACGGATCAGGGGTATCGCCCCATATGCACCGCCGAAAGCAAAGCAGCCAACTCTCAGAAACCCGATGAATAATTCCAGGAGGATCATTTCCCTGCACCTCCCTTCACAGCTGATTTTTTCACCATGAAGATGACGAGGCTGATCAGGCCGGCAGCCATCATCAGGATGATCGAAGAGATCCTGACAGAGAAAATATTAATCAGAAACATGGCTGCAAACGCGCAGAGCATGAACGTTAGAGGCATCGGTTTCTTCTGCATCTTCTGAAGCATCTTTACAGCAGCATCCAGGATCAGGATCCCGACCGCGATCTTGATGCCCTGGAAAGCATGGGCGATCCAGGTGATCTCAAGGAAATGATCCAGAAATTTTGAGATCGTAAAAATGATGCAGAACGATGGAAGGATCATCCCGATTGTTGCGATCAATGCGCCGGCAAAGCCTTTCTGTTTATAACCGACATAGGTTGCGCAGTTGATTGCGATCGGCCCGGGAGTGGATTCTGCGATAACTGTGAT
>JAFRGW010000002.1 GCA_017433615.1 Eubacterium sp. | reverse complement strand
GCGTGTGCCACTGTGTAAGCCTTACGGCAAAGTATGTATCCTCGCTGCGACTTGCATGGAAAACACCGGAGAAACGGATGCTTAGATGATGTTAGTGTGCCGGCTGTGAGTTGCGCTTATGACGAAACGGCGGCACACTTACAGAATCTTAGCATGTGGTTCGATGGTGTTTTCGCGGAGCAGGCGAGATACATCTTTGTCGGACGGCGTAAATAGAAATAACTTAGTTAAAGCCCCCTTCACCCATGCATCTCCTGAATCAACTTCTCAAGGCTCTCAATCTTTGCCTGTTCTGCGACAAAGATCTGCATCCCTGCCGCTTCCGCCGCCGCGGCCGTCTGCTTCCCGATACACGCCGCGCGTACACCGCGCAGGTCCGTTTCGCCCAGCACCTGTACGAAGGATCTGACCATGGAGGCACTGGTGAATACAGCAGTGGTGATTTCCCCCTTCTGTACCAGTTCCTTTAAATCCAGAATCCCCGGCTCCAGCGGGACAGTCTCATACAGCGGCAAATCTTCAACTGCAAATTCTTTCAGATGCGAAACCAGCTCCGGATTTCCTTCCTTCGCGCGCGGAATCAGGATCCGAAGATTTTCCTCCCCGGCAGGATCGTCTCCCGACGATGTCTGCTGCTCCGGCAGACAGTTCCCATCCTGTTTGCGCTGACCCTTCAGGTAAGCACAGAGTTCCCGGCCCAGCGCTTCCCCGGTATATGTCTCCGGCATAAAGTCGGCTATAAATCCGTGCTTTTCGAGTTCTCTTCTGCTTCCCTCACCGATGACTGCAATCCGGCAGCGCATCAGCGAACGAAGATCCTGCCTGCGTGCAGCCAGTGCCTCAAAGAACAGGCGCACCCCTGACGGGCTGGTAAATACAAGCCACTGATATTCACACAGGGAAGCAAATGCAGCGTCCAGCTGCGGATTTGGTTCTATCAGCCGCGTCTCTATCAGCGGTACTTCCAGAACCTCAGCGCCCTTCTCCCGCAGTCGTCCGGCAAATTCGCGGATCAGCTGACGAGGCCGCATCAGCAGGATCTTCTCCCCTGCGAGCGGTCTCTCTTCCGCCCAGGCAAATTCCTCTGACAGACGGCATACTTCACCGACAACAATGATTGCGGGCATGCCAATCTGTTCCTTCTCGCATTCCTCCGGCAGGGTCTGTACTGTCGCCACGACACGCCGCTGGGATGCGGTTGTGCCCCGCTCCAGTACAGCAGCCGGCGTTTCAGCCGGCATGCCGGCCTCCATCAGCCCGGCACAAATCTCCGGCAGCGCGCGGACGCCCATCAGAAATACAAATGTTCCGCCCATCTCAACCAGCGCTTTATAATTGATAGGATCCGTTTTCCCGGCCCGCCGGTGTGCTGTGATAATGTGCACAGACGAAGCCCAGTCGCGGTGTGTCACCGGAATTCCGTTATAGGCCGGCACTGCAATCGCCGAAGTGACACCCGGTATCACCTCAAAGGCAACAGCATTCTCCGCCAGCAGTTCCAGTTCTTCCCCGCCCCTGCCGAACAGAAACGGATCGCCGCCCTTCAGCCGGACAACACAGTTGCCGTCGAGCGCTTCCCGCAGCAGCAGCACATTCGTCTCCTCCTGCGGCAGAAGATGATTTCCGGCCCGCTTTCCGACTGCAATTTTCCGGCAGCCTGCCGGGACCAGCGATAAAATTGCATCACCCACCAGGCTGTCATACAGGACGACATCTGCCGTCTGCAGCACATCATAAGCCCTGCGCGTCAACAGTCCGGCATCACCCGGACCGGCGCCGATTAAATAAACCTTTCCCTTTTCCATATAGATTCCCCGTTTACTGCCACATTTCCGGCACATTGGTCATTCATGATTCCCGTACTGTCCGCCGGAAGGCCACACTGCGCGCGTTTTTAACTTTATGCGCTGTCATCACAGATTCTTCTTCTTATAAATAAATCCAAACGAAATCAGCGAAAATATCACCAGATAGATCAATTGAATCACATATCCCCACATACCGGGGGGTTCCCCGACCGAAATACTCCGGATCGTCCGGCTCGCCTGCGAGAGGGGCATCGCCGCAACGATCTGCCTGAACCCGCCCGGCATCTGATCCGTCGAGAAAAACGTATTGCACAGAAATGACATCGGCATAATGATGTACGACGTATATCTCGGCGCATCTGAATAACTCTTCGCCAGAAACGAAAGAACCAGCGCGATCGTTGAGAACACAGTACCATTCAGGAACATCATGACAAATGACCAGCCGTTATAGATCAGATTCGTCTGAATCGGCAGTGTCAGCAGCAAAATGACACAGCCGGCATACATTCCGCGCAGGCTGCCGCCGATAATCTGTCCGACAATAAACTGCCACAGCGGCGTCGGAGAAACCATGACCTGATCCAGCGCCTTCTCATACAGCCGCTGCACACTCATATTCTGTGCCACAGCACTGAAGCTTCCGGTCATTGTCGACATCGCGACGATACCCGGAATCAGAAACTGCAGGTACGGCTCCCCGTGCGATGTCGTCTGAATCCCGAATCCGAAAATAATCAGATACATCAGCGGAGAAATCATAGCTGCCAGCGTGATTTTATAAAAATCCCGCTTAAATTCGGTCCACTTTTCCCAGAGGACGGTGATGATTCCCATATACTTTCCTTCCGTATGAAAGGAGACAGAGAACCGTCCCTTGTCTCCTTCGAAGCGTGCCCCTGACAAGCCCCGATTCAAAGCCTCCGTCCGACGCGCTCCACAAATACATCCTCCAGGGTCGTGCGCCGCAGTGACGCATGCCCGCCTGCCTGTGACAGATATGCAATCGCCTCTTCTCTGGTGTGGAAATAACTGCTGTGCAGCATTTCCTCAGAAGGCTCGTCCACTGCAAATGCACCAAGCTCTGTGATCAGATTGTCAGGCGTATCGATCTGCTCCAGTTTTCCCTGATTCATCAGCGCAACTCTCCCGCAGAGCGCCTGTGCCTCATCAATAAAATGTGTCGTCAGAACAATGGTCATGTTCTGGCTGTTCAGCTGCCGCAGCAGATTCCACATCTGCCGCCTGGATACTGCATCCATGCCGGCTGTCGGCTCATCTAACAACATGATCTCCGGCTCCGTCATCAGTGCGCGGCAGATCATAACCTTGCGCTTCATGCCGCCTGACAGATGCCGCACAATCCGCTTCCTGAACTGCAGCAGTCCGGCAAACTCCAGCAGTTCTTCCGTCTTCTGCCGGATCACCTTTTTCGGAAGAAAATACAGCCTGCCCTGATATTCCATGACTTCATCAATGGTCATGTCCTGCCGCATGGAAAACTCCTGCGTAATCACAGACAGTTTCTGCTTTTCCCTGGAAGCCTTTCTGGTCAGAACTGCCCCGTCAATGCTGACAGATCCTTCCGTGGGCAGCAGCACCGTGGACATCATACTGATCGTCGTTGTCTTACCGGCACCGTTCGGGCCAAGCAGCCCGAAAAACTCCCCCGTCTCAATCCGCAGATCAATATGATCCACCGCTGTAAAATTACCGAATTTCTTCGTGAGATTCTGAAGTTCAATCATTTGTGTTCCTTCGCAATGATCAGTGAGAAATACCCCGCATCATCCGGTATCTCATCCACGCTCCGGTAAATCTTTTCATCCGGCATGCTGCAGTTTTCCACAACCTGCACATCACGTCCGCTCTCTTTGAGATGCTCCTTGATTTCCTTCATGTGGCTCGCGGATTTCATCAGCACATACTGCCCCGGCTGATCCATTTTTACATCTGTTTTGTGTGCTGCCGGAACCACATGCAGCTGCTCGTTCCACTCCATCAGCGGAATATTCAGTCTTGCCGCTGCTGCACAGAAGGAAGGAATGCCGTTGACCAGCTCTGTCTGATAACCTTCCGCCTCCAGAATATGCTGCAAATAGGTAAATGTGCAGTATACTGTTGAATCGCCCAGCGTCAGGTAAACGACATTTTCTCCCTTTGCGAGATACTCCGCAATCTGCTCTGCGCCGCGTCTGTGCGCCTCTTCCTGCTTTTTCCGATCCATGACCATTGGCATGTCAATAGCGATTAATTCCTTATCTGCCAGCTCCGGCACCGCCTGTACGGCAATCTGATATGCAACCGCGTTCACCGGATCCTGTCCCGGCACTGCGATCACACGGTTCTCCCGGATCAGACGGCACGCTTTCAAAGTCATCAGTTCCGGATCTCCCGGCCCTACACCGACACCATATGCAATCCCCTTCATCTGTGTCATCCTCCTCAAAAAACTATTTGCATTTTATCACGGTCCACACGCAGCTTAACACGACAAGGGTTGTACTTCCGCTGCGTTGAAAGAACTATCAAACACCAGATCGCCTTTTCTTTACAAAATAATTGATGATGCCGCCGGCAACCATAATAATCAGTGCTGAAATCAATACTTTCTTGGCCGCTTCCTGCGGGATCTGGCTTTTACTGCCGATTGTATCCTCATAAAATGTCAGCACGTAATCAATGGCAACCGGATCTCCCATCGCTGTCGTATCTGCAACAACTTCCATCGGTTCATCGAGTGCTATGACGGGAATAATAAATGTCGAATTGCCGCCGTCCGTCGTCTGGTTCAGATACTTCCGGCTGCCCACAATCATGTAATCGTAATAGGTACTGCTCCACAGAAGTTTTGCAAACGCCTTCCCGTCCTGTACGATCAGCCAGGTCGGCGAGCTGATACTCGCACGGCCGCTGCCGCCGGTCATCGTAACCTCAATCGCATACGTGCCGTCAGCCAGATCGACCGCTGCCGCCTCCGGGATTGTACGCATCGTCTCCTGATCCATCACTTCAATCAGACTGCCTGACTGAGAGAATCCGTCTTCCACAGTCCCGGAGGATGCGGAATCTTCGCTGCTGTTCTTCTTTCCCGCAGCATCTGTCCCGACTCCCTGTGCCGCCGCTTCTGCTGCATAAAAAGATTCCCGCGCATCTTTTACCTGATCTGAATGCTCCGGATCCGCCTCATATGCTTCCAGAGCTTCTTCCAGCAAATCGTAATCCGGCACATTTACAAGAAGTGCCTCTTCAGGCAGCGATGATGCGTCAACCAGAAGCGCCCGGTCGTACCATTTTTTCTTCTTCTTACTGAACGCCGCACATGGAAAAGCCTGATTCAATGCAGGAACTTCCATGCTAAATGCCGTACCTGTATCCGTTTTTTCCAGTGCAATGAATTCGGTCTGCCCCGCTTTCGCCGCATCTATTCCCAGTCCCGGATACACATATTCATACGCTGTACTGTCCATCTGAACAGCAAGCTGCATGGCTCCGCCGGAAACCTGCAATTCCGCCGAAGTAATCCGGAAATACTTTGAACTCGAACGTACTGCTACCGCATAATTGCCATCCGCAACGCTGCTTCCGGCGATCGGTGTCATCCCGTAAGCAGTCACCTTGTCTGCCTCAAATTTCCCCTGCTTTGCTGCAGCTTTATCATATCCTTCCGCCGCATAAGCTTCTCCCGTCATAAGATTAATCAGCAGCAGACAGATCAGAATCATTCTGAGGACAGCTGTAATATTCAGTTTGCAATTATTGATCCTTTTTTTCTGCATGCCACTTCTTTCATTACCTCAGGTCAGCACGATTATTTATTCAATCGCCATCTCTGATCGCGTGCGAGCTGCGCGACGCACTTGTGCGTCTTCCTCTGCGCAGCCGCCAAGATCGCAGGTATTTACGATCTGCTATGACTATCTAAACAAATATATCATACTGTATATGAAGTTCACAGTATCAATATTGCTGTTAAGCATACATATTCTGCGAAAAGAAATCCGCTGCGGGCTCCAGCGGATTTCGAACATCGTAGTTCTTCTGTGCAAATTACTCCTCTGTGTAAGGCTCCGGATTGGATACGCTTACCTTATGATCGTACCACTTTCCTTTTGTTCCGATCAGCGCACAGTCAAATTCCTCATCCAGCGCCGGTACCGGAATGTCAAATCCATAAACCTTCTCCGTCATACCGTCGCTGTAGGTTACCTCATCCTCTGTCGGCTCCAGTAGGTCTGCGCCGTCCTTCTGGGCATCCTCTGCCAGTCCCGGATAAAGATTGACGATGCTCTTGGATACCAGAGAAACATGGATCGTCATCTTTCCGCCGGCGACAGTCAGAATCCCTTTGCCGTCATTTGCTTCATTGACATGAAACATCGTACTGTCCGTGGTGAATTCAGCAAGATATGTACCGTCTTCAATCGCCGCTGCTGCAGGCTCTGCTGCTTCAGATTCCGTCTCTGTCTGTTCATCCGCTGTCCCAGATGCTGATACAGCAACTGTTTCATCAGCATCAGACGCTGATGCCGCCCCGGCCGCTTCTTCTGCCCCGGACGCTGATGCCGCATCTTCCTTCACTTCAGAAGTCTCTGACACGGCCTCGCCTGCCGCACTTTCTGTCGCTGAACTTCCTGATCCGCAGCCGGTCAGCATACCCGCTGCCATTACAACTGCCAGAAGAACCGCTGCCACTCTGTTCATCATAATTTTTTCCTCCAAACTGCAAGGATTTCCTGCTTCTTGCATCTGCTTCCCCGGAAATCGGAATCGCATTTATACGATGCAAGGGCTGCCGCACTGGCTTTGTGCGACAGCCCTTCCTTTTTAATTTACAACAGCTTCATAGCTGAAACAAGTCTTCTATTTCTGTCAGATGATTATTCCCCGTCGATTGCAGCCTGTGTATGTGCAACGTACAGCTGCTCAACAGCATCGATGCGGCCGAGACCTGCGATCTGGGTATCGATCTTTTCGAAGGAACCGTCAGCTGTGAACTGTGCAAGCCAGGACTCCTCATCTTCCGGATCAGCCATATCGTTGTTTGCATGGTCACCTGCAACAACCATCAGCGGACGAAGAACGACGTTCTTGTAGCCTGCTGCTTTCACGTTCTCAATGATTGCTGCGCACTCGGTGCCTTCCGGCTCACCTTCAACAGTACCGATGAAGACGTTGTCATAGCCGAGGTCATCCATCTGTGCCTGCATCTGGCTGTAAGTTACATTTGCAACATGTGCGGTACCATGGCCGATGAATACAAATGCTGTGCCGTCTTCTTTTGCTGCATCAAGAGAATCAAATCCTGCTTCTGCAACTGCTTCTGCTGTAACAGCCTCAGCGACTGCCTTCTTATCATCATTGATAACGGTTGCATCTTCACCGACTTCGCCCAGAAGCGGCTCAGCAACTGCTACGCTCTCGAACTTGTCCTGATATCCCTCAAGAACACCAACCAGCTCATCATACTCAGCGCCGTGCATCAGGTGTGTCGGCTGAACAACGAGGTTCTTAACGCCGTTGTCAACTGCACGCTGCAGGGCCTGATCAACGTTATCGATCTTCTCACCATCTCTTGCCTGTACATGGTTGATGATGATCTGTGCGGTAAATGCACGTCTGACTGCCCAGTCCGGGAATGCTTCCTGAAGGGTATCCTCAATACCCTTGATGTCAGTTGCGCGGCTCTCATTAAAGGATGTACCGAAGCTGACAACCAGGATCTCGTTCTCGCCGATTTCATCTGCGTTGCGCGGATCATCAGCAGTCACATCGCCTGTATCTCTTCCAAAGTAATCCGGATCAGCAAATTCGCCTTCAACCAGTTCCTTCTGCGCGTCGGTCAGTGCGTCCCAGCCTGCTTTTGCAGCTTCGATCTGTGCGTCGGTCTCATCGGTTCTTTCCTGTACATAGATTGCATCGATCAGTGCTGCAACTTCGTCAGCCTTTGCCTGATCATCGCCGCCCTCTTCAGCTGCCTCGGACTCCGCCTCAGCTGCCTCAGACTCTGCTGCTTCAGAAACTGCTTCCTCTGCCTCAGATGCTGCGCTTTCAGCTGCCTCAGAAACGGCCTCTTCTGCCTCAGATGCTGCACTTGCTGCACTGCTTGCTGCACTGCTCGCAGAGCTGCTTCCGCCGCAGCCAGCCAGCATAGCTGTACTGAGAACTGCTGCCATCAATACTGCTACTACTCTCTTTTTCATGTTACTTTTCCTCCTTCAAACAAGAAAAATGAAAATAAATTTATGCTGAAATTGTGTATGAATGTATCATTCTCACAATCCAGTAACAATAAAAAACCTGTTCTTCCATTCGAAAAACAGGCCTCACCACAAACAAACCACGACTTCCGTCATGGTAATTTTTGTGTCATCCGCTTTCTTCGGAAGCATATCCACGCATCTCCAGCAGGTTTCCTGACTTGCAGATCAACACCTTGCCGCGCCTTCTCATACACGCTTACAGCTTCTTTCATTTACCGCCCGTTAAAACCCAGACTTTCAAACTGTCTGGTGCATCAATAACGGCGGTCAGCTGCTTCCTGTACAATGGCATTTTGCGGAAGATTCCCTGCTTACAGTGACCGGATCGCTCAGGATTCTCACCTGATTCCCTTTTACCCCGCCGCCATATACAGACGGCCGGCACTGGAGACTGAAATTTATATTAAATTGTTTTATAATGACTCAACGATCATAATACTCGCCGCATCATTCTCTGTCAATGAAAATATTTGCTGTTATTTTGCGCATATTTGCGGGAATTTCAACGCAGTGGTGGATTATTGATACCCGTACTTTGCAACCGAACGGTCAATATCGACAAAATTCACTTCGCAGCTTCCTTCGGAAATACGGATCGGAATTCTATCCTCAAACGTATACTCCTGCACTGGCTTTGCATTTTCAAAATCATAGACCAGCACGACTCTGTTTTCCGGATCAATTACCCAGTACTCCTTCACACCGGCATTTTTGTATTTATACAGTTTCCGGATCAGGTCATGTGCGCGGTTCGACGGCGACAGCACTTCTGCCACAAAGGCCGGCGCACCCTGATGCGCATGTTCACCTGGTTCTGTCGGCTCACAGACGACAAAAAGATCCGGCTGGACCATCGTCCAGATATCTCGGTCCAGCTGCACATCGCTCGGCGCGAAAAACACCTCGCAGTTTCTATCATGCTCCTCAATACAATCAATCATTTGCCTGTACATCAGGCCGATAATCCGCTGATGTGTCCTGGTAGCCGATGCCATGTCATAAATGACGCCGTCGATCAGCTCGACACGCCGCTCATCCGGAATCGCATAGTAATCCTCGATCGTGTACGGCCCCTTCTCCGGAAGCTGATACGCCTCCTGGGGATCGCGCACGATCCCTGCTTCCCGATACCGTTTTTCCAGCTGCTCATTGTAATACTTGTCCATCTTTTACCCTCGCTTTCTTATTATTTGCTTCTGTCTCTCATCTGTAAGCATTGACCCCCGCTGTTTTCCGTAACCTCTGCGGGCGCACATTATATATTTAATTCCTCGATAGCTTCGCTGATTTCAGCAAAATCAATCGTACACTTCCCCCCTGACAGCAGGATCGGGATCTGCGCGGAAAACGGATATATCGCAGGCACATCCGAATGGTCAAAATCATACACTAACACCTGGCGGCTTTCGGGATCCACAATCCAGTATTCCCGCACCCCGGAAGTCATGTATTTCTGCCGTTTCAGCCACAGATCTCTTCTTCGCGTAGTCCTTGAAAGAACCTCCATGACAAACTCCGGCGCTCCCTTGCACAACTGCCGCGTTAATATTTCTCTATTACACAGGATAATTAAATCGGGTTGTACAATCGTGTCTTTTTCCCCGTCAGGCTGCAGCTGTACATCACAGGGCGAGGAGAAAACCCGGCAGGGAGTTTTGGTTTTCCTGATGCATGACTTGATTTGTATAAGTACCTCTCCAATGATCAATTGGTGAATATAATCCGGTGCCGCCATGTCATAGATGACGCCGTCGATCAGCTCGACACGCCGCTCATCCGGAATCGCATAGTAATCCTCAATCTTATAGGGACCCTTTGCCGGCAGATTGTATGCTTCAGACGGATCGCGCACGATCCCTGCTTCCCGGTACAGTTTTTCCAGTTGTTTATTAAAATCCTTATCCATATTTATCCCTTCCTGCCCTCGACACCTTTCCCGGCTTAACTTTCACATTCAGACTGGACTGGCACATTTATTCGTAAAACCGCTTTACGTTGCTGCTTATCTTCGCAAAATCAATTGAACATTCTCCATCTGATATACCAATCGGAATCTGATCTTCAAATGAATACTCTCTGCGAACACCCTCCTCGCTGCCATTTTGGCTGTCTGAAAAATCAAATGTCATCACCTTCCGGTGTTCCGGATCAACAATCCAGTATTCCTTCACCCCTGCATTTCTATACTTCCTGTACTTACGGACCATATCGTGAAAACGGCTGGACGGAGAGAGGATTTCCACAACAAACACCGGAGCTCCCTGAAAGGCATGCTGCTTCGGATCCTGTAAATCACAGATCACATACAAATCCGGCTGTACCATCGTGTAAATATCGCAGTCGAGCTGTACATCCGACGGCGCCAGATACACCTCACACGGCCTGCCGCTCTTCTCAATACAGTGATAAACCTGCAAAAACAGCTGCCCGAGAAGCTGCTGATGAAGCTGCAGCGGCGACGCCATATCATAAAAATATCCGTCGATCAGCTCCACCCGCACGTCTTCCGGAAGCTTCATATAGTCATCTACCGTGTACGGCCCGATTCCCTCATTCCCATATGCAGCCATAGGATCGCGAATCAGATCCGGCTGCCCGGAAGCGGCAGCGTCTTTATATTGTTTCGATTGTTTTTTATTATTATGATTGTCTCTCACCGCAAGTCCTCCCTCCATTGGTTGAGTATTATGTATATCATAAAGGTTATGATATCACACGTCACAAACAGTTGGCAAGCACATTTTGTTCCTTCGGTTATTCATTATGTCTTCTTGTTTGCCGCATATATTGCCTGGAGGATTGTCTGAAGGAAGCGGAAGAACGACAAAAGGCCCCGGTCATGGGACCGGGGTCTCTGCGCAGATCTAATTCACAGCCACCTCTTCAAGTGGGGGGTTTGTGTTAACGCCCCCTGGAGCTTATGATACTGTCTCCTTTTTCTTTAAGTCAGGTTCGCAACACCCGTCTCATCGTATCATAGGAGGTTTTTTATTGTCATCTGTACCTCTTCCGCTTACTCCATTCTCTCCAGCTTCCCGGCTTCCCGGGCCGCTTCAAGCACTTCTTTTATCCGTGTATTACTCTCTCCGATCGTTATCCCCGCGTCGATCACACGGTCGCACTGTTCGACCGCTTTCATCGCCCGATTAAACGCCGCATCCCCGACCGGCATGAACGGTTTTTCGGTAATCACTTCTGCTGCAAGCAGCCGCGCAAGCTGATAATCTACATCGTTCGTATACAAAATGCCTGCGATAAACGGCTCATTCTGACGCTGCAGCCGCCGGAAGACTGGGATGCCGGTTCCACAGGACGATAAAACAAATACCTTCGGAATCTCTCCCGCCGGCGCCGGCAGCTCGATACTGCCAAACAGCGGGTCAAAAAATCCGTTATCGATTTCATACAGCTCCCGGATCATGGATTCCTCAAAGATCTCCTCCGGCTCGCCGTAGCGGAAAATATGATCACCCTTGACGCACACGATCTTGTCGGAAATCTTCATGGCCAGATCAATCTCATGCAGTGACATGATGACCGTGATGCCTTTCTGCTTTGCCATGTTCCGCAGGATCGCCAGCAGCTCCAGCTTATGACGCACATCCAGGAAGGATGTCGGCTCATCGAGGATGATGATCTCCGGCTCCTGACAGATCGCCCTTGCCAGCAGGACACGCTGTTTCTGTCCGTCGCTGATCGCGTTGAAGTCACGGCTTCCGATCTCCTCGGCGTGGACCGCCCGCATGGATTCATCCACAATCCGCTCGTCCTCCGGGGATAAAATACCCAGCCGGCCCGTATACGGATAGCGCCCTGTCGCAACCACGTCATGGCAGGTCATCAGCTCGGGCCGCATGCGCTCTGTCAACACAACTGCCATTTTAGAGGACAGTTCCTTATAGGAATAAGAGCGCAGTTCTTTTTCTGCAAACTGTACTTTACCCCCAATCAGCGAAAGCTGACGGGTGATACTTTTTAAAATGGTCGATTTTCCGGCACCGTTCGGACCGATCAGTGTTACGATCTCGCCCTGCCGGATACCGATTTCTATATCTTTGATCAGCGGCTGGCCGTTATAACCGACAGTAAGCTGATCCATATGGAAATAATAATTACTCATATCGATCCCCCTTACTGCCGTCCCTGCTGCCGCCGGATCAGCATGAATATGACGATCGGCGCGCCGAACATGGATGTTACTGTACTGATTTTCAGTTCTGTCGGGGCAAATGCCATGCGTGCGATCAGGTCACAGACCATACAGAAAACCGCGCCGCCCAGAAATGTCGCCGGTATCACTACCAGCGGTTTCGCCGTTCCCAGTGACCGCTTCATCAGAAACGGCACCGCAATACCGACGAAGGAGATCGGTCCTGCAAACGCTGTAACCGTCGCCGACAGGATACTGGAAAGCAGGATCAGCGCGATACGGAACCGCTTTACGTTAACTCCCATGCTCTGCGCATAGGCCTCCCCCATTTGAAAGGCACCGATCGGCTTGGACAGCAGAAATGTCAGGCAAAAAGAAATACCTACAATTACCGCCGATACGGCAACATTGGTCCAGTTCATGCCGGAAAAGCTTCCCTGCGACCAGCCATGCAGATTGACGATATCAGAATCCTGCGCAAACGTGATCAGGAAATCCGTGACAGCCGAACAGATATAACCGATCATGATACCGGCTACCAGCAGCGCCGCCATGCTTTTCACCTGCCGGGACACCGCCAGAATAAATCCCGTTGCCATCAGCGAACCCGCAAACGCCGCGATAATCAGCGACCATGAGGAAACGCGCCCGAAACGCTGCAGGAAGAAAATCATAATAATCGCGACGATCATCTTCGCGCCGGAAGAAATACCCAGCACAAACGGACCCGCAATCGGATTCTCGAAGAACGTCTGCAGCAGGAAACCGGACAGCGCCAGCGCGCCGCCGAGCATCGCGCCCATCAGAATACGCGGCAGACGGATTTTCCAGATGATATTCATCTCATCCTTGTCGCCGACTCTGGTCAGCACGATTTTGAAAATCCGGGAAACTGGAATATGAACATTTCCCGTATTAATATTCAGAATACAAATCAGGAAAAATGCAAAAATCAGGATCGCAAATACAAGTGTGTATCTGGATCTGCGGCGAAAATTCTCTGCATGATACCCGCCGGCTGATATTCCCGTTCCTTTTTGAGGCATCTTCCTACTCCTTCTCTCCCGGCAGATTATCGATAGATTTCTAAGATAATCTGCTAACTCACTTTCTTCATATATGTCAGTTTCGACGGATCCCCGTCTGTCAGCATCACATTGAAATCCGTGATCAGGTTTGCGACATTCGCTGTATCCTGATACCATGTCTTATCAACCGTCCAGACATTTCCTTCTTTCACGGCTTTAAACTCCACGAAAAGCGGGTCTTTGCCCAGCAGGTCTTTCACAGAATTCAGTGCACCGTACAGCTTTACCCACTCAATCCGGCCGAGTACCTCCAGCTCATAACTGGAGCGGTCGATCATGACAGGAATACCGAGATCCTCGATCATCTCCTGTACTTCTGGCGTGTGGAGAATCTTCGTAGATTCCAGTGCCAGCGTAACCGTCTGCTCACCTTTCGCTGTAACAGTCTGCACTGCAGACGATGTACTTTTACTCTCCTGTGACCAATGTATGCGCTATTCAACTCAGATATTGAATAATAAAACCATTTCATGAAAAAACAAAAACCCTGC
>JAFRGW010000007.1 GCA_017433615.1 Eubacterium sp. | reverse complement strand
CGAAGTGAGCCGCATTATCAAGCGGCTGTATGAGGACAATGTGAACGGCAAAATCAGCGACGAGCGTTTCATGGAACTGTCGGCAGACTATGAGCAGGAACAGCGGGAACTGAAAGACCGCGCCGCCGCTTTGCAGGCCGAACTGGACAAGTCGCAGGCCGCCACCGTCAACGCGGAAAACTTTATGGGTATCGTCCGAAAGCACCTTGCCTTTGAGGAACTTACCCCCACCCTCTTGCGGGAAATGATTGAAAAAATCGTCGTGCATGAGTGCAGCTATGACGAGAACGGCACCCGCAGGCAGGACATTGAGATTTATTACAGCTTTGTCGGCAAGATTGACTTGCCCGAAGCCTAACGCCCGACCTATCCGACACAATGGCCAAGTGCCGGATAGGAACGGCAAAATTTTTTACACTTCTATTACTTCTTTATCGCACATCAGTAAAGTCCCAGGGCATTAAGCAGCTGATGGCAGGCGGCGGAATCATCACAATCGGCGTCACACTGGTACCCCAGTTATCGGGATTATTCGGATAAGGCAGGGGGTGAGGACCATTGGGCGCACTATTCGATAAAATCGCGGAATGGCTTGAGGGAATCCTTGTAGACGCTTCAATGGATAATCTGAAGAGCCTGTTCGATTCCGTAAATGAGCAGGTGAGCAACGTGGCGGGGCAGGTGGGAACATCCCCCGCCGGTTTTTCACCTTCGATCTTCGGTATGATCCGGAATATTTCGGAGACGGTCATCATGCCGATCGCGGGCATTATCCTGACCTTTATCGCGTGTTACGAGCTGATCCAGCTTGTGACGGAACACAACAACCTGGCAAATCTGGATCTCTGGATCATTTTCAAATGGATCTTCAAGACGTTTGCCGCAGTGCTGATCATCACAAACACCTTCAACATCGTGATGGCGGTATTTGATGTGGCGCAGCATGTGATCGGACAGAGCGGCAGCCTGATCAGCGGCTCCACGCAGATCACGGCAATGGACATGGATGTCGTCAAAGAGACGCTGGAGGATATGGAACTAGGCGGATTGCTCGCAGTCTTTCTGGAGACATTTATTTTGAAATTGATGCTGAAGATCATGTCGGCCATCATTTTCGTCATTATTTACGGACGTATGATCGAGATCTATCTGATGACCAGCCTGGCACCGATTCCAATGGCAACACTCGCGAACAGGGAGCAGAGCCAGGTCGGGCAGAATTATCTGCGTTCGCTGTTTGCCCTCGGATTTCAGGGATTCCTGATTCTGATCTGTGTCGGCATCTACGCCGTTCTGATACAGAATTTCGCACTATCCGACAATCTGATGGCAGGCGTTTGGAGTGTGGCCGGCTACACGATTCTTCTGTGCTTCACCCTGTTTAAGACGGGAAGCCTCGCAAAGAGCGTGTTCAATGCCCATTGATGGGAGAAAGGAGAGTAACCTTGGATAATCTGTATGCAAATGTTCCGCGGGATCTGACCAGGGTCAAGAGCAAGCTGTTCCTGAACCTTACCAGACGTCAGATTCTCTGCTTCGGGGCTGCGGTTCTTGTGGGACTGCCGTCCTTTTTTCTGATCCGGAAGACCGGAAATACGACCCTTGCGGCCATGTGCATGATCTTTATCATGCTGCCGTTCTTTTTCCTCGCGATGTACGAACGGAACGGGCAGCCGCTGGAAGTAATCATGCGGCATTTTGTGACCGCTCGGTTTAAACGGCCGAAAATCAGGACCTACCGTACACAGAATACCTACCGCAGGGCAGGTGAGGTGAGAAAAGAAGGTCAGAAGAAGCGGACTGCGGATGATAAAAAGAAGGAGAAGAAGCGAAATGAGAAAGAATAAACCCAGAGAAGCGCTGCCGGAATCGGTCCAGCAGAGCATACCGTTTGACCGGATGTGGAAGGACGGGATCTGCCGGGTCAGTGAAGGCTATTACACGAAAACCATAGCATTTGAGGATATCAACTACCAGCTTGCAACGCTCGGAGACAAGAAGAGCATCCTGGAGGACTGGAGCTCGTTCCTCAACTTTTTTGACAGTTCGATCCATTTTGAACTGTCTTTCGTCAATACGGTAACCGATAAGAAACAGTTCCTGAAGCGGATCCGGATCGAGCCGGCAAACGACGGGTTCGATGATCTCCGGAAGGAATACAACCAGATGCTGACCGACCAGTATAAGAAGGGCAACAACGGCATTACCAGAACGAAATATCTGACCTTCGGGATCCATGCGGATTCGGTGAAGCAGGCACTGCCGCGGATTATCCATGTGCAGAATGACCTGATCAACAACTTCCGTCAGATGGGCGTGTACGCATATGTCCTGAACGGCGTGGAGCGGCTTGAGGTCATGCACGACATGTTTCATCTGTGTGATGATCACAGATTTCAGTTTGACTGGAAGATGCAGAAAGAAAGCGGCCTGTCTGTAAAGGATTTCATTGCGCCGGAATCACTGGATTTCGGCAGGAAGCGGACCTTTGAGATGGGAGACCTGCACTGCGCGGTATCCTCCCTTGCGATCACCGCATCACAGATCCCCGACAACATGCTCAAGGAGTTTCTGGATCTGGAGACCGGGCAGATCGTCACGATGCACATCCGTTCCATCGACCAGAACGCGGCGGTCAAGATGGTCAAACGTACAATTACGGAACTGGACCGCTCCAAGATTGAGGAACAGAAAAAAGCGGTCCGCGCGGGATATGACATGGATATCATTCCGTCGGACCTCGCAACCTACGGCAGGGACGCGAAATCACTTCTGGACCAGCTCCAGTCGCAGGATCAGCGTCTCTTTCTTGTGACATTCCTGCTGCTGACGACCGGGCACACGAAACAGGAACTGGACAACAACATCCTGCAGGTCAAATCCATTGCGCAGAAGCACAGCTGCAATATCACGCGGCTGGACTATGAGCAGGAGCAGGGACTGGCGAGCTCCCTCCCGCTCGCGCAGAATGCAATCGAAGTGGAGCGGGCGCTGACCACCAGTGCCGCGGCGATCTTCGTGCCGTTTACGACACAGGAACTGTTCCAGAAAAGTGATGAGGCGATTTACAGCGGCCTGAACGCGGTGACCGGAAACATGATTTATCTGGACCGGAAACAGCTGAAGGCGCCGAACGGGCTGATTCTCGGAACGCCCGGTTCCGGAAAGTCCTTTACGACAAAACGGGAGATCTACAGCGTGTTCCTGAGTACCCCGGATGACATCATTATCTGTGATCCGGAGGCTGAGTACGCAGCACTCACAGAAAGTCTGAAGGGCCAGGTAATCCGGGTCAGCCCTGTCAGTCATCAGCACATCAATCCGATGGACATCAATGAGAACTACAGCGATGATGATGAGCCGATCAAGCTGAAATCGGATTTCATCCTGTCCTTCTGTGAATTGATACTCGGCGTGGAAGAGGGGCTCGGCTATCGTGCCAGATCGGTAATCGACAGGGCGGTCCGCAGCGTATATGCGCGGTACTTCGAGGATCCGGGACCGGATAAAATGCCGATTCTGGAGGATCTTTATAACGAGCTGCTGGAACAGGGAGATCCGGACAGCCGGGATGTGGCGGCAGGTCTGGAGATCTATGTTACAGGATCCCTGTCCGTCTTCAATCACCGGACCAATGTGGATATCAACCAGCGAGTTGTGTGCTATGACATTAAGGATCTTGGAAAACAGCTGAAAAAACTCGGTATGCTGATCGTGCAGGACCAGGTCTGGAACCGTGTCACCGTCAACCGTTATCAGCAGAAAATGACCCGGTACTATATCGACGAGTTCCATCTTCTGCTGCGTGAGGAACAGACGGCAGCCTATTCCATTGAAATCTGGAAGCGTTTCCGTAAATGGGGCGGTATCCCGACCGGAATCACACAGAACGTTAAGGATCTGCTGGCTTCCCGTGAGGTCGAAAACATCTTTGAGAACAGTGAATATATCTGCATGCTGAATCAGGCTGCAGGCGACAGGGAGATCCTGGCGCAGCATCTGGGAATCAGTCCCCATCAGCTCCGTTTCGTCACACGCGTCGGAGAGGGTCAGGGGCTGATTTTTTATGGAAGTCTGATCATGCCGTTTGTTGATCATTTTCCGAAGGACACAAAGATGTACCAGATCATGACAACCAAGCTGAAAGAAGTGACGGCGGGAAAACCGAAAGCAGTAACTGTGCGGAAGACAAAAGCCGATACCAATAAAAAGATAGATGAAGGTTCGGCTGAGAACGCGAAAGGAACAACGGTCAGACCGACACCTGAGAAGAAACAGGAAGGAGCAACTGGCAAATCGGTATCTGTGAACAAACTGGAAGAGACGTCTGTAAAAAAATCAAATCCCAGAAGCGGCAGGAAATCAACATCGCAACAGGAGAAAAGTGGAAGCAGGAAGAAGTCTGTATCCAAAAAGCAGCCTGAAGCAGCTGCAAAACCTGCTGAAAGTGGGGACAGGCTGTTTGCGCTCATCGGCGGAATGATCCCGTATGAGGGATCCATGTGGATGGGAAGTGCCACGGAACTTGCGGAGCGGCTCCGGATGACGGATCCGTCAGTTGCAATTGCGCCGATGACGCTGAGCAGAAGGCTGAATCTGATGAAGGAGAAGCTTGAAGCAGAAGGCATCTTCTATGAGAACGGGAGAAATAGCTCCGGCCGTTATCTGACCCTGACCAGAAAGCCGAAAACAGTAAAGAAGCCGAAGACGGAGACAGTCCGGAAGAGCCGTAAAAAGACGGAAGGCACAGAAGTAAAGGAGAAACGGAATGCATCATGATTCAATTTCCCAGAACGGGGCGAGAGACCGACCGGAGAACCGTGATCAGGAAAGAATCCGCCTGTCGAAAGACCGGAGAATCGCAGACCGCGTACGCGGAAAGGGCGGCGTAGAGGAAACCGCTTTCCGGCAGGCAGACAGAACTGATGTGTTTTCCGGTCATGCGGATCGCTTTGCAGCCGGATCAGATAAAAATGCATCCGCAAGTAAGAACCAGCGGACGCATATCCGAAGAGAATATGCCCGTGCGGTCCGGAATGATCTTGGCGTGGAAGAAGTGTTCAATGCAGAGCACGGATCTTTCATACCGGGCGCCGGATCCGCAGGGAGCGGGAACAGGTGGAGAAGCGGAAGCATGCGTTCAGGACCGGCTGCGGCAAAGGCGGTCGGATATGCAGACGCCGGACTGCGAGGTGCAGCCGAAGTGCTTGATGCAGGTATCCTTCAGGATGAAGAGAATGATTCTGTTTCCAGAAAAACAGCCCGCGCGGCCTATGGGTCTGTACGTTTGGCAGCCGATCGTACCCGGAAAACGGCAGCGTTATTTCAGTCCGGTGAGAAAACCCGTATTGGGAGGAGCTTCTCGACAGAACACGGTGCATCTTCTGATAAACGGTCAGTGATCCGGCTGAAGCAGACCGCATTTTACGCCAGAGAAGAGGGAATCGCGGCAGAATCCCTCGCGCAGCAGAATGCAAGAGAACTTCAGCGTCATCTGATCAGAAAGCAGTATCAGACAGCACCGGAGGGAGTGCTGTATATCCCGATTCTGTCGAGAATCCGTGAGCGCAGGAGATACAGGAAAGAGCAGGCCGCAATGCAGAGCAGTACAGCGATTGCCAAAAAGGCGGCAGAGTTTTTTGAAACACATCCGATGACATTCATCGTGATCCTGCTGGTTTTCATCATGGTGATCCTGTTCAGCGCGGCTGTATCGGGAGGAACCATGCTGCTGACGCACACACTGGCGCCGTCCACGCTTGGAACCACGTTTACGGCGGAAGATGAAGATATCAAAGGGGCCGACGCGGATTACCGGGCGATGGAGGCCGAGCTTGCCGGTAAGATCGGCAACCTGGAAGCGGAGTATCCCGGATATGCGTCCTATGAACTGAATGCTGCCGAGATCGGACACGATCCGTATAAACTGGCGGCAATCCTGACCATTCTCCATGATAACTATAAACGGGAGGATGTGCAGGAAACACTTAAGGAAATCTTTGAACTGCAGTACAACCTGAGTACGCGTGATGAAGCAGGCGTGCCCGAGCGGAAAACCGTGCGGGTCGGTCAGTCTCTCGGAAATGTCGTGACAAGCGGATACTGCAACTGTCCGATCTGCTGCGGCCAGTGGTCCGGCGGGCCGACGGCAAGCGGTGCCATGCCGATTGCAAACCACACGATTGCAGTGGACCGGAACAATCCGATCGTGCCGATGGGCACCAAAATCGTGATGAACGGAATTGAGTATACCGTGGAGGATACCGGAAATTTCGCACGGTACGGCGTCGCGTTTGATGTCTACTATGACAGTCACAGCGCTGCACAGCAGCACGGGCACCGGACATGGGAGGCATATATCGCTGATGACAACGGTACACAGGAAGTGGAGGTGCTGGTATCCCCCGGCAGTCAGCAGTTTACAGCTGTGCTGAAAAACAACGGGCTTGACTATGTAGCGGACCAGCTTCTGTCAGAAGACCAGATTGACTGGTACAAGCTTCTGGTGGAGACGAAGGGCAACAAGCCGGATCTGTTCGCGGATGATATTTATGCGAACCCGGGCGGCGGATTGACTAATTTTTCCATTGCAGGAGAGGCACTGTCCGATCAGAAGTTTGCCAACATGATTGCGGAGGCACAGAAATATCTGGGTATGCCATATGTCTGGGGCGGATCCAGTCCGGCGACAAGCTTCGACTGCTCCGGATTTGTGTGCTGGGTAATCAACCACAGCGGAAACGGCTGGAACGTTGGAAGAACAACCGCAAACGGCCTGTGCAACATGCTCCCAAAGGTTCCTCTCTCGGAGGCAAAACCGGGAGATATTCTCTTTTTCCAGGGAACCTACGCAACGGCCGGTGCAAGCCACGTCGGTATCTATGTCGGAAACAACACGATGATCCACTGCGGAAGTCCGATCCAGTATGCGAGGATCGATACACCGTATTACCGGCAGCACTTTTACTGTGTAGGGCGTCTATCCTGAACACTTGAAGAAGGAGGAATTGATGAAGAAACGCGAGCGGATCCGGGCTGAGATCGTGAAGCTTTCAGAGAGAAGGAAGCAGATCGATGCCCGGATCGAAACTTTGGAGCAGCAGTATAAAGAAGAGGAAATGCTGGAGATCCAGACGATGATCAAAAAGGCAAAACTGACGCCGGAAGAGGTAGAGGATCTGCTTCGTAATAAACCGGTAATTAGGAAAACCAGTAATGAAAAAAAGCAGGAGGAACAGAATTCATGAGAAAAAGAATCATGCTCGGTATTATTGCGATGACTTTGCTCTGCAGCACATCTGTTATGCCGGTGGCGGCGCAGATTAAACAGCAGGAAGCGGCAGCCACTTCAAGTTCGTCATCTGCCTCTGAAGAGGAAGATGAGGATGGAGAGGACGAGGTGTTTGATCCGGAGGATCTGCCGGATGAGGAAGCAGAAGAAGAGGAGGATACACCCGGACTCACACCGGCCGGCAATATGACTCTGGTCGATGATGTAACCGTATCTTCCGGGACAAAACAGTTTCTTACCCTGACATCCAGAGCGGGCAATTTCTATTATCTGATCATTGACCGCGACAAGGAAGGAAATGAAAACGTACACTTCCTGAACCAGATCGATGAGCGGGATCTGCTCAGCATCATGGATGAGGACGAAGCCAAAGAACTGGAAGAGCGCATCACCATGAAAGCCGAGGAAGAGAAAGCAGCCATTGAAGCAGAGAAGGCTGCCAAAGAGCAGGCTGAAAAGGAAGCCGAACCGACACCGACCCCGCAGCCGGAACGGTATTACACTATTGCCGGTTATCAGATTTCGGAAAAGCTGATTCTGGCTGTCATCGGAGGTGTGATTGTACTGATGCTGATCATACTTGCGCTGATTACACTTCGCTTCCGGAAGAAGCCAGAGGAAAACAAACCGGATCCGGATGCAGATTATGAAGATGATTACGATGACGAAATCCTGATTCCGGAAGAGAAGATGGAAGAAGAGCTGGATGATTAAGTTGTGATAAGACAATAAGCGGCGGCTAAGGCTGCCGCGTTACATGAATCAACGTCTTAGCATTGGCATCGTATTGCTAATATATTAGGTGTATGTCTGTCAAAGCAGTCACATTGACGAATATTGTCTATTTCGATGTTTAATCATCATAGTTGCCAGTACTATATTGAAAAACATCGATTTCATGGTATTGTTAACTTCATAAAGGTATTTATAGAATAGAAGTATTATGTGTAGATAATAAAAAAGTATAATGCGATATTTTGAATTAGCCACTAAATGGGATTCACATGCAGGAGGATCAGACATGGATTACAACATGGTCAATCTAAAAGAATTTACGAAAGATTATATGTCAAGGACTTTGAAAAATAATGAAAGGATCGAGGACTTATATAAAGCAAGAAGGAAGCGCTTTGCAGATGCGGAGATTGTAGATGTTTTTGAGGTAACACAGCTGGTTAATTCTCTGGTTGGCATTCTTGTTGTATCGTTTGAATCGGTTAAGGCACTAAATGGTCGTTTAGACCCCAAAAAGAAGAAGGATATCAATGAGAAGATGCGGATAGCAGATAGCAAGGCTTTCGATGATCTTTCAAAATTGATCCAGACTTTGAAAGATACGGACAAATTCTATGATACATACACTGATGATTTTAAGGAAGGTGTCGCTGAGATTTCCTTTGTCGAGCGTCTGAGAAACAGTTTGGCGCATAGCGGGCATAAAGGTTTACGCTTTTACCCGATTGGAGAGAATGACCAGGAAGTAGGAAGCATTGAGAGTATCATTTTTTGTAATGAATATAAAAATGATAGTTTTATTGTAGAACTGTCTGTTGAGCAGGTAAAAACAGTTT
>JAFRGW010000100.1 GCA_017433615.1 Eubacterium sp. | reverse complement strand
CTTCGTCTTCCTCTTCACTGTCTGCATCTTCATTTGCTGCAGCATCTTCTTCCTCGTCTTCGCCCGCCTTGACAGTGATGCCGTCTGCGATCTCTGCCTTGACTTCTGTAAACTGGATGTTCAGTGCCAGTGCACCTGCAATATCAATGCTGCCTTCTGATGTGGAAGCGCTCTGGCGGTTTGCTGTACCGGTCTTCAGGTTTTCGCCGGAAGTTCCGCCGGCATTTACGTGACCTGCCAGCTTGCCAGCGCCGCCGAGGATGCCATCCGCCTGCTTGTCAACGCCTGATTTCTCCGAATCAGACTTGTCTCCGTCAGACGACCCCCCGTCGCCTCCGTCTGAATCGCCGCTATCATCCTTTCCGGCTGCGCCGTTTGCACTTGCGCGGGAAGTGGATTTCGCGCGATTTCTTGCTTTGGTCTTAACGTTTACATTCTTCGCCTTCGTGCTGCGTGCAAGTTTCGCATTCGTGCTGTCATTGAGTACGGAGATGGTAAATGCTCCGCCTGCGCTGACAGAAGAACCGGATGCTGCAGCATTTGCAGCGAACTGACGGAAGAGATCGCTGTTTGCGCCAACATTTACGTCGCCATCGCAGATCAGTTCGTCATTATACTTGCCGATCTCTGCCTTCGTCTCAGTTCCGCCGACCTGCAGTGCCAGAACCGGGGTAATGGAAATACCACCCGCGGATCCTGCGAATGCCTGTACGGTTGCGTTTTCAGTTGTATCAGCGTTTACATTGACGTTCTCGATCTTCTTCTCGATGTCTTTGTCATTTTCTTTGACAACCGCTGCTGCAACCTTGACGCCGTCTTCGAGGATTGCTTTGGTCTCTGTACCGGTTACAGCAACTGCAATACCGGCACCGACGCCTGCTTTCTTTGCTTTGGTGTCGCCCTTGGCATCACCTGTTGTCTCAAACTCGTTTTCATTCTTTGCTGTCAGATTGAGTTCTCCGTCTGCCAGCGTAATCTTTGCAGATTTGCCGATTGTAGCATTTGCTTTGACAACCGCAACATTTACTGCGATCGCGCCGCCGATGCCGATATCGCCTTCGCTGTAGCCGGCCTTTGCCTCAACTGTATGCGAAGATTTGTTCTCTGCATTGACTGTCAGTCCCTTTGCGTTAATGGTGGCATTTTCAACATACGCTTTGTGGTTGTTGATCAGAATGCCAACCGCAACAGAAGCGCCGACTGACATTGTGTTCTTGCCGTCCTTGCCGGATCCGCCGCCTTCCTGAACACCAGGTGTGAATGCTGCGCTGATCTCGATGATCGCGTCATCAGCCACCTCTGCTGGAAGTGTCACGGTATAATCCGTGCCGGATCCCTTGACTGTCAGGCTTTCTGTCTTGTTGTTAACCGTAATTGTCGCAACAACGCTTCCCTTCTTAATCTTATAACCGTCGTTCGGGTTAACCGTGAACTTGTAGGTTTCACCCGCTTCGGTTTTCAGATTCGAGAGATTGATTGTTCCGTTCGTTGTGTCTGCGGCCTTGACGGTTACAGGTTTCTCAACAATTGTCGGGTTGAATGTGAATGTGCATGCGTCCCTTTCAAGATTACGGTCACCGAGCCGTGCCGGGATCTTGAACGTATAGCTGCCGTCTTCTTTCTTTTCCAGATACTTATCAATATCTGAATCCGTTACAATCAAATCACCAATCTTGAACTCAAAGTCCATAGCTGTGATCTTGCTGCCCTTCTGAATTTCTTCATCTGTCAGCTTGATCGTGACTGTCTGACCTGCACTGACCTTAGTCTGGTCGATGCTGATTCTGTCTTTAACATCCTCGCCTGCCGCGATCCTGTGAATCTGATTGTAGAAATCAGCGACAACTTTGACTGCCGCATTCGGCATCACGAAAGAGTAAACGCCGTCTTTTGCTGTCAGCTTTTTGACGGTCTCGGAAGATTCGCCGTCCAGTGTGTAGTGAACGGAAACCTCTACGATCTGCCCGTCATTCAGTTCTCCGGAATTAACCGTGAATTTAACGGTATTACCTTCGATTGCCTTCGCCGGCTTGTCATCTGCTGCAACTTCTGCGAGTGTTGACGGATCCAGATTGATCTTTCCGGATGAAGCACTCGGATCGCCGCCTGCCTGAACAGCTACATCGACTGCCAGCTTATTCTCCTCAAACTCTGCGGAAACTACGATCTCAGATCCTTCCTTGAGATCTTCCAGTTCTGCGACCTTGAAGTACCAGTTGCCCTTGCCGCCGTCTGTCAGTGCGACTGTTTTCTTTGTTCCGTCCTTTTTCTCATAAGTGAGATACGGACTTGCTACAGAATCTTCTTTGCCTTCTTCCTTACCTTTTAAGGTGTAACCTGTTGCAGGTTTGATACCAAATGCATAGACTGCACTGCCGGTCTTTCCGCTCAGATGCGTGACCGAACCGTCCTGTGTCGATGCAATCTTAACGGTATTTGCAACCAGATATTCACCCGGAACTTCTGCACCGCTCTCATAAGCATCCAGATTGATGACAACCTGTGTGCCCGCCTTGATGGAGAGACCCGACAGATCTACTGTATACTGTCCCTTTTCGGTGTTCAGGGAAGCTGTTCCTGTCTTCTTCTCTCCGCTGGCATCGTTGTAGGTAAATGTAACTTTGCCTTCGTCAGCTGAGAAGCTCTTGCCTGCCTCAGCTACGACCTTAAAGATATATTTTCCTGCTGTTGCATCGGATTCCGGAAGTGCTGCAAGTCCGGCACCCTTTGTCGGCGCAATGTAAACAGTATACGGAACAATGGTCTGCTCCGCTGTCACCTGTGTTGCACCGTCAACAGAAGTGCTGCCCGGTTTTGCTTCCTCTTCCTTCTTCTCTTCGTCTTTCTCAACAGCTGTGCCGTCTGCGACGACTTTCGCCTCTGCGCCGCCTTTGGTCTCCACGGTCACATCATCGCCCGCTTTGATCGTTCCGGTAGAGGTGATTCTTGCTGTGTTGTAGTTGAGATTGACGCCGACAGCAAGTGCGCCTGCACTCTGTGCAGTCGAAGCTTTTGCCGGGTCCTTCTTCTCAGCCTTCGTTCCGTCAGCTTTTCCGAAGGTAGCGACAAATGTAATCAGTTTTTCCGATAAACCTTTCGCTTCCGGAATCTCAAACTTGTAAGCACCCGTGCTGTCTGCTGCGATTTCCTGCTCAACGGTACGTGTCTCACCGTCTTTCTTATAGTAGTAAGCCTTTTTGGAGGAAATCTCATTGCCTACTTTATAATCTGTATCTTCGATCTGAATGACATAGACGCCGTTGATCAGCAGCCAGTACTCTTTGCCTGCTTCGAACTTCTTCTCGGTTGCAATCAGATATGGTGTCTTATAGACTGCCACGAGTTTTTTCAGCGCATAACCCTTTGCAGGATTCGGCGTGATTGTGACAACACTCTTCGGATCCAGCTTGCCTGCACTCAGCACAATAGAACCGATACGCTCGTAGTACTTCAGCGCATCCTCATCCGGAATTTTGGCATCAGTCGTGACTTCAGCCTGATCCATACCACCATTATCATTCTCAATATAATAGGTAGTTTCTCCGTCAAAGTATTCATCTTTCGTCAGTTCATAGGAATTGATTGAATCTCTGACTTTCAGTTCTACCGCATCCGCAGAAGTAGAATCCTGCTGTTCGGTTGTGTTTCCTTCCTCTTCCTGTGTGCCGGATGTTGACTCGTCGAAAAGATCTGCAAGACCTGCATCAGTTGCATCTGCTTCCGGTGTTTTATCTTCATTTCCTGTTTCGAATTCAACCGCAATACTAACGTCATATTCCGGCATCTTGAAGCTGAAAGAGCCATCTTCATTTCTCACAAGACCGAGCACATTGCCACTGTCCTTATAGCTGACAACAGTCTTTGAGGTTGCACCCTTCTCAAGGTAAGAAATCTTCAGTTCTTTCACCTTATAGCCGCTGTCAGGTGTGACAACCAGACGTACCGGGTCAGAATCCACATAATAGGTTTCTTTCTTATCTGCCACCTTGTCGCCGACAGTGACTTCTGCCTTCTCGTATCTGTCCTTGTCGCTGTTGTAGGTGTAATAAGTTACGCCTGCCTCAAAGGTCTTTGTCTCGACCACTTTGTGCCCGTTTGCAGATGCCGGTGCGGAAACTGTACCATGTTCGGTTGTTCCGACAGACACCTTGTACGCTTTGCTGCTGACATTGTCCGCTGCAAGTCCGAGCTTCACCATCGCCCAGTTCAGGCCGGTCTTGCCCAGCTTTTTGCCGACTTCCACCAAAAGGTTCTTAATGGTGCCGAGACTGTCGCTGACAGAAGACGAATCATCTTTCTTCTCTTCCTCGTCTTTCTTGTCATCGTCTTTCTTCTCATCACCGCTATCTGCCTTCGCGCTTGTCGCGGAGGATGTTCCCTTCAGGTTTGCAGTCGAGGTGACGTCGATCTTACCACCTGCAGTGATGTCTGTCGCACCATCCACTTCAGCAGATACATCCTGGATGGCAACATCCGCAGAAATATACACGCTTGTGTCTCCCTTGAGATCGCCGCGCTTTGCATCTGCTTCTGCGGTATTGGAACCGTTAGCGCTAATCGTTACGTCTTTGCCGGCTGTGATCGTGCTGTCGTTTACATTGACATGCGCGTCATCGATTGCGACAGCGACCGCAAGTGATAACGGGATTGTTCCGGTATTTGCTTCTGCTTTCAGAGAAGCAGTCGCCTCCGCTGATGCAGTGACATTTCCGTTCTTTGCGGTCAGAGTCGCACCGTCAATATCGATATTAGCCTCTGTAACGGATACAACAACCGCAACCGGAACGTAGAGGCTGGCAAGTGATGCATTGCTCGCCTCGATGTTAACATTTGACTTCGTCGAAGCTGTAATGTTTTCTGCCGCCGTAATGCTTCCGTAAATATTAATGTTCGCATTTCCGACCTTGACATTGACCGGCTGTGTTTTCAGCTGCGCGACTGCATCGTCCAGTTTGCCGCCAAGCAGGTCAATCAGCTTCCGTGTCTGATCGGTTGCTGCTGTCAGTGTGACACTGCCATTGGTCGCTGTCAGGGATCCGTCTTTATTGACAGTGATTTCTGCTGATGAAACAAAATCAAACAGACTTCCTTCAATATCACCTGAAATATTTGTGATGGTTTCAGGAGCACTGTCCCAATTAAATGTCTGATCGTTATCATATGCAGCCAGCACAATTACATTGGCTGTTACCGCGCCGTTCACCTCAATCTTCTTGCCCTTTACCTGAAGGTTGATTGCCGGAATATTGAGTGTGTCGATCAGAACTGTGTTGCCTTCAATCAGAAGATTGGTGAAATACACGTTCTTAACAGAAGACCAGTCTCCTTTAATTCCCTTGTATTCACCCATTTCCTTGGCTTTATCAATTAACTTCTGCCAGTACTCCGGATCATTTTTATCCAGTGTTGCCGCATATTCCGCAAATGCTTCGCCAAGCCGGTCCAGATCCTTCCCCGGGTCGTACTTATAGTTGACAAAGGACTTAATATCCGTTGTGTCAAGACTCTTAAGATCGACCTCCGGCTTGTTCTCAAGCGTGTCAAGCAGAACGTTAAATCTCTCAAAGATAACCGCCATTGCCTCTTTTACAGAGTCAGCGATCATTCTGATTGTGCCTTTGAATGTGCCGTCGGATTCCTTTGTGATTTCTCCGGCGATCGGGTTGGCACTTGTATCGCTCTCACCATTGAGCTTGCCGTCTTTGTTGAGTTTGCCGTCTAGGTTGAAGGTATTGAATCCCTCATTGCCTGTAACGGTTACATTTTCAAAGGCCTGACCCAGAGAAGCGTTGATCGTCGCAGAGTCATCTCCGGCGCCCATGTCAATTTTCATGCTGCCGGAAATTGTCTTGCTTTCCGCATTGCCCTCACCGGACCCGTCTGACGCATCTCCTTCAGCGGATTCGGTATAGGTATAGGAACGCTTTGCATCAGAGCCTGCCTTGAACTCTGCCTTGTCCTCACCGTCTCCTGCATCTACTTCTGCATCAAGGACGCCTGCGTTATGGTTGATCACAACTGAGTCTTTGCCGTCGCCGGCAAGCACTTTCAGGACATTCTTGAAATCAGTACTGGCTTCTTCGCCCTCTTTGGCTTCTTCCTTTTCCGTCTCTACCTTGATGGAGTCATCCCCCTCTCCGGTATCGACCGTCAGGCTGTTGCCGTCGCCAACAAGCGTCGCAAAGATGCCGTCGTCCTCTTTCGTTCCATAGATTGTGACATCACTTCCGCCGGTGATTTTGATCCGATTCTCCATGGAGAAATAGATGCCGGCGATAATTGCGTTAATGCCGTCAATGTTCAGTCCGCCTTTTACAACGACATCAGTGCCGGACGTCGCGCCGATCGTTGTCTTGTCGATCACCGCATCGCCTTCCGGTGCCGTGTAAGAACCTTCTCCGAGAAGGTACAGCTGGAAGTTCTTGTTTTTCTCAAGAATCTTCTTCACATCATCGTCCGGAGCAGCAACCTTGATATCACCATCATATGTTCCGGCTGCTACTGTGATCGTGATGTACTTTGTATCTTCTTTGAGCTGTTTCTTCAGCGCATCATTAATCGCTTTCTGAACGGCATTCTCAGACTTCGTCACCGTTGTCTTCGTGAGGGTTACGGTCTCTTTGCCTTCCTCACCGGTCTTGTCAGACTGCTTATAGGTGACTGTCTTTGTAATATCATCATTCTTGATGATATCGTCGACCTTCTCATGATCTTCCTCACGGATGGTCTCATCGCCCTCAGTTAGCTTGTACTCTTTGTCGCCCGCTTTGGTCTTTTCTTCGTCCTTGATCTTGTTTTCGATCTGTTCGTTTGCCTTGGTTTCATCAGCATCTACGTCAGATGTATCTGTTGATGTATAAGACTCCGTGACCGTCACGGACGGCGGGTCGTTGTTAACCGGTGCCGGATTTTCAACCGTATTGGTCTCTCCGCCGCCGGATGAACCACCTGAACCGCTGTCGGAGGAACCGCCCGAAGAACTGCCGCTGTCGGAAGAACCGCCCGAGGATCCGCTGCCAGAACTCGGCTGAACAACTTCCGCCACGGTCGCACTGCCCTTATTGGTCTCGACCGCAGCTCCCTCAGAAGGCTTCTCGATGTCGCCTCCGCCTGCATCAGATGATTCATCGCCCTTCGACGAATCCTCTCCGGATCCGCCCTCCTGCGTCTGCTCTGTTCCGGTATCACCGTCGTCCGCCCTCGCTGCCGGTGCCCTGTACCAAAGCACCGCAAATGCCAGCAACAGCAGGATCAGGAGTCTTATATACCGGAGCGTATGTGCATTCCTTTGTTGTCTGCCAGACATATCATCACTCCTTCTTTTCCTCAGATATTCTGCTCTGTGGAATCTGTCAATTCTGTAAAGTACTTTATAATATGCAGCTTCATAAATCGTTCCGGGTTTAAACGGCTCTATGGAACTTCCGCCTGTCTGTTCCTGTTTTTCACATGTAAATGATCGGTTCTCCTTTTTCTTCTGTATCCGGTAAATCGTGCCATCGTTTCGTACCTCCGTTATGCCTGTTCGATTGCCTGCAGCAGTTCTTCCGCCTGCTTCGTCAGATCCTTGTCATCGTTTCTCCCTTTTACCTGTTCCAGATCTGCAACTCCTTCCTCGATCCGGTTCAGGCGAAGGTAACAGATTGCCCGGTCATAGAAACTGGCTGTTACACTTTCTTCTTTCTCAATGGACTCCGTAAAGAAACCGACTGCCTTCTCGTTCTCTTCCTGCGCCATCGCACAGATTCCGCGGTAGTAGGAAATATCCTTCACAGATGCATCCTGCTTTTCCGCTTTTTTGAAATATTTCGCTGCCTTCCTGTATTGCTTCTCTGCGAGATAACTCATCCCGACCCAGTAACAGCTCTCTGCACTGCTCTGGCCGGTTTTCTCATATCCCTCAATTGCCTTCAGACCATTTTCAACTGCCGCATCATATTCTTTTTCCGCATAGGCACAGGATGCCGCCTGCGCATACAGAATTTCCGGATTTGCGTAGCCGTCCTCGATGGCCCGGTCGAACATTTCCAGGGCGCCGGCATAGTTTCCCGCCTCCATTCTGGCCGCACCGAGCATTGCCGCGTACTGCCCGTCCGGATCCGCATCCGTCAGCCTGAAGTACTGTTCCAGATCCTCCGCGGCTGTTTTGGTATCACCGGCGAGAATCTCACATCTGGCGCGTTTCGCGTAAAGGTCCGGATAACTGTCACCGCCGGCATCAATCCCCCAGGTATAACAGTCCTGTGCCTTCTGATAATTCTGCGTTCCTTCATAATAAGACGCCAGTGTAATCAGATCTTCCGGCTCACCCGGCTCCATACCATAATAGGTATAAAGATCATCTGCTGCTTTTGCCTCTTCTCCGGCCGTCTGGTAGAGATCCGCCCGCAGCAGATATGCCGTCGACAATCCGTCATCCTTCTGAATCGCCTTGTTGATGCTGGCAAGTGCCTCCTTCTGATTTTCCTGCAGGATATAGAGGCTGCCAAGCCGCAGATACAGAACCGCCAGATCTTCGTCTTTGCCTTCGAAAGTATCAATACATCCGTTCAGATATTCTGCCGCTTCATCATATTTCTCACGGGCAATTGCAATGGAAGCATATTCCTCATATTCTTCATATGTTTCCGGCTTATGAAGCATGGTCCGGAGCACCGTAAGAGCTCTTCCGAGTCTTCCTCTTGACAGATAATCCGTCTGATCAGCAGTGACCTCCGCTGCGTGCTCTGCTTTTGTGCCATTGTAATCGCCAACTGAAAACAGCACATTTGCCCGCATCGAAACAACCGTATTCAAAACCAGCAGTACCGCAAGAATCAGCGCGATAATTCTGCTTCCCGTTTTTCTTTTCTCTTTCATTTACAAAGCCATTTGTTCTAAAATATTGCACAAACTATGAAGTATCAATCTTATTGTATCACCAATTAGGGTGTTTTAATACTAAATTTTTTCACAACTTTTTTATAAAAGGGTTCTACTCATTCCCCGGAATATTTTTCTTTAGAAAGAATTCAAGAAATATCTTTTAAAGCATAAAAAGAGCAGCCACGTTAAGAATCATGCAATCCTTGACGTGGCTGCCCCTTCCTGTTCTCCGAAAGAAACCTTATTCTGATTCAGGCTTTCTTTTTCATCTTTTAATCTTGCCTTTGAATCCGGCTTTTTTCAGTTTCTTTCTCAGCTTCTTGAACTGCTTCTTCGACATCTTCTTCACTCTGATGACCGACTTCTTGTTGAGATACTTAAACGCTTTCTTCTTGACAACTACCTGATTTGCCTTCTTCGCCCAGATCGTGATCTTG
>JAFRGW010000099.1 GCA_017433615.1 Eubacterium sp. | reverse complement strand
TTGTACCATAAGTTTTCTCCGTTCTGTATTTATTTATAATATTCAAAAGAATGTACATTGACCCAGACGAGTTCGCCGTCCTGCACGCCCGCCTCTTCAAGCGCCTCCAGGATGCCGCTGGTATCCAGGAACTTCTGGAAAAAGGCAAATCCCTTCTCCGACTCAAGATTTGTGTAGCCGAGCATTTTTTCCACCCGCGGTCCCTCAACATGAAAAACATGTGGGTCATCCGGGTCCGTGAAGACCTGGAACGGCAGTGAATCATCCACCGGAAGAATCTCTTCCACATCTACTTCCGGCTCAAAATGCATGCCCTCGCGCGGAATTTCCTTCAGTTCCTGCTGAATGTGATACAGAAGCGGGCGGATTCCCTCTCCTGTTGCAGCGGAAATCGGAAATACAGGAATGTTTTCCGGCTCAAATGCCGCGCGCAGATGATCCAGCGGACTTTCTTCGCCGGTCTCTTCGTAATATTCCATATAGATAAGATCCATCTTATTCGCAGCGATCACCTGCCGTCTGCTTGAGAGATCGATCCCGTATTTTTCAAGTTCCGCATTGATTTTATGAATGTCTTCCACCGGATCGCGTCCTTCGCTTCCGGATGCATCCACCAGATGAATGAACATTCTGGTCCGCTCAATATGACGCAGAAACTGGAACCCGAGTCCGGCACCCTCGGAAGCACCCTCAATCAGTCCGGGAATATCCGCCACAACAAATCCGGCGCCGTCATCCATATCGACAACTCCGAGATTTGGAACAAGGGTTGTGAAATGATAGTTGGCGATCTTTGGTGTGGCATTGCTGATCCGGGATAAGAAGGTGGATTTGCCGACATTCGGAAATCCGACAAGGCCGACATCAGCGATCAGTTTCAGCTCAAGACGGACTTCCAGTTCTCTGGCCGGCTGCCCGGGCTGTGCATAATGCGGCGCCTGCATGGTCGGTGTCGCAAAATTCATGTTGCCCTTGCCGCCCCGGCCGCCGCGAAGGAGAATCGTGCGCTGATTGTCGCCGGAAAGATCTGCAATCACCTTTCCGCTCTTATCATCCAGCACGACGGTTCCCTCCGGTACCTTCAGGACCAGATCCGCGCCGTCTGCACCGTGCCGCTTCCGCTTTTCACCGTCGCCTCCGTTGCCGGCGGAAAATTTGCGATTATATCTGTAATTGGCCAGCGTATTCATGCCCGGATCTACTTCAAAAATAATATTGCCGCCCCGGCCGCCGTCACCGCCGTCCGGGCCGCCGTTCGGCACATATTTCTCCCGCCGGAAACTTACATGTCCGTCGCCGCCCTTGCCTGATTTGATAATGATTTTTGCTCTGTCTGCGAACATTTTGTTTCGCTCCTGTATTATTACGTATAGATTATTATTTTCATAAATTGAATTTATGGAAACAAAAGAGCTGCCGCAAAAATATGCAGCAGCTCCCAAAACACTGAATAGATTAGTCTTCTACCGGAACGACAGAGACTTTCTTTCTGTCTCTTCCATATCTGTGGTAACGAACGATACCATCAGCAGTCGCGAACAGAGTATCATCTTTGCCTCTGCCTACATTGACACCCGGATGGATGTGTGTTCCGCGCTGTCTGTAAAGAATATTTCCGGCTGTAACAAACTGTCCGTCAGCCCGCTTCGCTCCGAGGCGCTTCGACTCGGAATCGCGGCCGTTCTTTGTGGAGCCGACACCCTTTTTATGAGCCATTACGAATTCCTCCTTGCTGTTATGCGTTGATCTTGTCGATCTTTACTTCTGTGTACTGCTGTCTGTGACCGTTTTTGCAGTGATATCCGGTCTTTCTCTTGTACTTATAGATAACGACCTTCTTGCCCTTGCCGTTGCCTGTGCAGGTTGCGGAAACAGTTGCGTTTTCAACATCCTTGCCGACCTTAAGGGTATCGTCGTCTCTTACTGCAAGTACCTGGTCAAATGTAACAGTCTCATCTGCTTCGACGCCGAGTTTCTCCACACGGATCACATCGCCCTCGGAAACTTTGTACTGTTTACCACCTGTTGCAATAATCGCGTACATAAGGTGCACCTCCTTATTAATCTCGCCAGATACGGTGACATCAGGACTCCTGAGAATCCGGTGTGCTTTGAAACCTCTCTGTGCGGCATACCCAGATACTATAACATTTGAATCACTTTTTGTCAACCGCTTCTTATACAAACGTAATCAAAAGTCCAAATGCGAAAATCAGTACCGTCGGCATGATAATGCGGTTTCTGACAGGGTGTTTTATGTCTTTTGGAACAAACGCAGGCCGCACCGGCGCCTCAGCCCGTTTCAGCAGATATACACCGGTGTACAGCAGAATCGGAATGAAGATGCCGATCGCCATAAAGGATACACCGATATATTGAAAGGTAACGCTGTTATCAGCCGCTGCCGCTCCTTCGCTGATGCTGCCTGCTGCACGCATGCAAAGAGCCGGAAACAGCAGAACACCTGTGATCTGTCCTACCACCAGTGAGATGAAGTTGTTGAGAAAATGAACAAAACTGGAATAGACCATATTGCCGGTCACTGCCAGAATGTATGACATCATCCCGCCCAGAATCAGCATGCCCGGATATTTAATCGGATACAGATGAAATACCGCGAAAATGCCGCCCATAATGATCGAGAGCGCTGTGACATTTTTTACACGGTTTCCGATCCCGTTCTGCATGACACCGCGGTGCAGCGCCTCCTCACAGACTGCGGGAAGAATTGCCACAATAAGAATCTGCAGCAGAAACGGAACACTATGAAACAGAGAATCTTCTTCCCCGAGCATCTGATATGGCACCGGAAAGAAATAAACCAGAAAGAGGTTTACCAGCATGGAAGCCAGGATTGCGGCAAACCAGAGAACTGCAGCACCGGCAAGGCCGATGAGTCTGGGTCTGTGCAGTGGAAAAACAGTTCTGATATCTGTGCGGTAAAGCAGCGCGAATCCGACAGCGAGAACGAGCATGCCTAGTTCCGTGATCGCAACCCCTGTCAGGCCGAGTCGCAGCTGTATAATACTTCCAAACGTCAGGAACAACACCGTTTCGATTGCAAAGAAAATGATCACGGCTGCCGGTGTCAGCTGTCTTTTGGATTTGTTTTTTCGAAGACCCCGCGGGGCGCTGTGCTTTATCTCATAATAATTCATAATCATTTATTATTCGCAGTGATTCAATCTGCATTTCTTTATTAAGCATTAGATCCACTTGAGTCTCATTATCCTTTACGAATTCCGTCGATCTGTTCCGTCAGCGGCGCAAAACGCTTCTCTCGTGTGATTTCGACAATTCCGAGCGCAGTCATATCGATGACAGTTGTTCTGACCGGATCTTCCGCTGCCACATCTTTCAGACACTGCATCAATTCTCTGATGTTATCCGGATTCTTCATATTGATAAAATCGACCAGAATGGTTCCGGAAAGCTGGCGAAGGCGAAGCTGTCTGAGAATCTCAGGTGCCGCCTCCAGATTAATCTTGCGTGCCATCTCTTCCCGGCCGAGTTTTCCGGTAAACTTCCCGCTGTTAACATCTATGGAAACGAACGCCTCTGTCGGCTCGATGATGACAGATGCGCCGGATTTCAGCCAGACACGTTTTGTGGTCAGGCTGTCCAGATGGCGCTTCAGCCTGTAAAGCTGATACAGCGGAATCACAGGATCCTGGTACATGGATAAAACCGGCTGTGATGCGTCTGTGCGAATCATTTCCCGGAGCTGTTCCATTAATTCCGGACGGTCTGTCTCAATTACCGTCTCCGGTTCAAATGCGATTCTGTCCAGAAGATGTGCCCACGGGGCCGGTGTACGCATCAGACAGCTTCCTGCCGGTGAAACACTGCCGCCGGCAATGATCGTTTCCAGTTTTCTGCGCAGATCCGTAAACTCAGCCGTCAGATCTGCCTCTGAAGCCGTTTCTGCGTGCGTGCGCACGATCACACCGAATTTTTCCGGGACACAATGATTTGCATCAAATACTTTCCGGATCCGGTTTTTTTCATCTGCCGGAAGCTTTCTGGAAAAATGCCAGCCCGGGTCTCTTGTCGTAAATGCCAGATACCTTCCCGGCAGATTCAGCTCTCCGTCCGCCCGCGGCAGTTTCGTTTTCTGTGCACTGACATCAATCTGCAGGACCAGCTCATCTCCCGCACGCAGCTTTGCTCCGGATTCTCTGCGCGTTTTCATCACATAGGCATCACAGCATTCATTTCCGCGCAGCGGTAAATACACCATCTGCTTTCCGGCCAGACGGACGAACGCACCGTCTGTCTGGCGATGCATCCGGTCGATTTTCCCCACATAGATCTCGCCCGGAGAAGGAAGTGCTTCAGAGGGCGGATATAGAAAAAAATCCTCCAGCCTGCCGGATTCCTTTTCAAACACTGCACACACCAGTATTTCCCGGTTCTGCAGCTGCATATTAGTCAAAATCAGGCGTTTTGGATTCATGGACAGGGTTCTCCGTATGATTCCAGTGACCGGAAAACGTCTGGCTCTGAACCTTCTTCTGCAGCGTAAAGATCAAGCCTGTGAATTTTCAGACTTTGTTCCGGCAGTTCTCTCCCGGCAAATGCGAACAGTTTCTCAATCACAAATTCCGGACGCAGGTTATTGACACTCCCCTGCGACACAAAAAGGTAAAATGCACTGCCGCGCGGTTCCAGTTTGTAGATCAGCGGACGAATATCCATCACTTTGCTGCCTTTTTTGGTTTTTTTCTCAAGCAGTATTTCTTCCTGCGCAAGAAAAGCCGGAATCATCTCCTGCACGGCAGCAATGGCTTCTGCCTGCGCGGCTGCCATTGCCTCTGCCTGCACGGCATCCTCGCTGCTGTCTGTCAGCTGTTTGGGTGATACCAGATAATCTGCTGCCGCAAGCAGGCGCATGCCGCCGTATTTCTTGTCATCCGGGATCTGCAGTACCGAGCGGACGGTAATACCGTCTGCCATGACCGCATTCAGCCGCTGTTTCATATCTTCCGATGAGGAAACGCTGGCGACTTCCAGATCAAAATATTCCCCTTCGCTGGTAATACCGACGCCAAGCGGCGCTGCGAAGGACATGATCATATGCGGACTGAATCCGCCAGAAAGTGTCGTGTCAAACTGTGCGCGGCGCAGTGCTTTCTGAAAATACCGCATGACATCCAGATGACCGATATATTTCATGGTGCCTGTCTTGGAAAATTTAATTCTGAGCTTCAAAACAGACACCTCCTCCGTACTTTCTTGCTCCGCATCCGCTGCACTGCTGCCGGCAGTTCGGGGTAACACGCGCTGCCTTTGCATTTTCCCATTCCCGCTTCAGGAATTCCTTTGTCACGCCGATATCAATAAAATCCCATGGCAGGCGCTCCTCTGTGGAGCGCTCGCGGTGAATGTAGAATGCAGGATCGATCCCGCAGGCGGTAAATGCATCATCCCAGATTTCCTGACGGAAATTTTCCGTCCATGCATCAAACAGGGCACCGTTCTGATAGGCACATCGCAGCACTTCTGCACAGCGCCGGTCGCCGCGGGCAAATACGCCTTCCAGCTTTGAGACACCGCTGGCATGGTACGTGAAACGAATGCTGCGCTGATTCGTCTGTGCACGCACTTCCTGCTTTGCGGCGGAGGCTTTTTCCAGATAAGATTCGACGGTATCCATCTTCGCCCACTGGAACGGCGTGAACGGTTTCGGGACGAAATACGAGCAGCTCGCCGTAATCTGGATCTTCCCGTTTCTGGATTCTTTGGGAATCTCATAATATTCTTCTGCAATTTTCTGACAGAGCCGGGCAATGCCGCGGACATCTTCTTCGGTCTCGAACGGAAGTCCCATCATAAAATAAAGCTTCACTTTATTCCAGCCGCCGGCAAAAGCCTCGCCGGCTCCTTTCAGAATATCTTCTTCTGTCAGACCTTTGTTGATTACATCGCGCATGCGCTGGGTTCCCGCTTCCGGCGCAAACGTCAGGCTGCTTTTCTTAATATCCTGCACCTTTGACATCACATCAAGCGAAAATGCGTCGATCCGCAGGGACGGCAGTGAAATATTGATGCCGCGCGCCGGACAGAATTCCATCAGAAAATCGATCAGCGGCTTCAGTTCTGAAAAGTCACTGGTTGAAAGAGAACTTAAGGAAATCTCATCATAGCCGGTATTCGCAAGCAGCGCCTTTGCATCGCGCATCAATGTAGGCAGATGTTTTTCCCGCAGCGGACGGTAAACCATACCGGCCTGACAGAAGCGGCAGCCGCGGATGCACCCGCGCTGTACCTCCAGAACCACACGGTCCTGTGTTGCCTGTACAAACGGCACCACCTGTTTTTCCGGATACGGAACCTGGTCAAAATCACGCACCAGCTGCTTCTCAATCACAGCCGGTACATCTTCATAAAGCGGCCGGAAATCTGCAAGCGTACCGTCTTCGTTGTAAGAAGTCTCGTACAGAGACGGCACATAAATCCCCGGAAGTGCCGCGGCACGGCGCAGAAATCTCTTCCTGTCTTCCCCCGCATCCCGGCAGGCAAGGTACAGATCAAACAGACTGTCGTATACAACCTCGCCCTCACCGATATAAAACAGATCAAAAAACGGCGCGATCGGCTCCGGATTATACGTGCAGGGGCCGCCGCCGATGACGATCGGATCTTCTTCAGTCCGCTCTGCCGCATCCAGCGGAATACCCGAAAGATCCAGAATCTGCAGAATGTTGGTATAGCACATCTCATACTGCAGTGTGATCCCGAGAAAATCAAAATTTCTTACCGGATCCTGGGATTCCAGCGCAAAGAGCGGAATCTGCTGTTCCCGCATGATCTGATCCAGATCCGGCCACGGTGAATAGACACGCTCACACCAGATATCATCCCGCCGGTTAAACATGTCATACAGAATCTGGATGCCGAGATGCGACATGCCGATCTCATAGACATCCGGAAATGCAAAGGCAAAGCGGATCTTTACCTGATCCGCCTGTTTCATCACTGCATTGATCTCATTACCGATATAGCGCTCGGGTTTCGTAACCCGCAGCAGAATTTCTTCCGGAAGCGCAAGGGTGCGCTCCTCTTTTCTTTCATTCTTATTCATAGATTTCATCATAGCACGACAAAAACAATCTGCAAAGTTGATTTTCAATCCCGTATCAAGTACAATCAGTAAATACGTGTTTTATATACAACAAAACAGATTCCTTTACGGTCTGTTTTCATAAAATTCCTTCAGGAGGCAGTTATGAAATTCTATTATCCCGTAATCGTAAAGCAGGAAAATGACGGCAGATATCACGCAGTATTTCCGGACCTGACCATGTGTGAGGCCTACGGCGATACCATGGATGACTGCCTCGGTGCCGCGACAGAAGCGGCATACGACTGGATCGAACTCGAACTGCAGGAAGACGAGCCCGAACTTCCTTCTGTCACAGATCATGAAGACATGAACCTCGCAGAAGGCGAAGAAGTCCGGATGATTCTGGTCAACATGCGGCTCATGCCGGGCTTCGATGAGTAATTTCAGAAAGTCCGGCATTTTTTGTTAACGATACAGCAGTGCGTTGCAGATGCACGCCGCGATGTTGCTTCCGCCCTTGTTGCCGCGGGAGACGATGTATGGCACATCGCGCTCCATCAGCATTTCTTTGGATTTTACGACGTTGACGAATCCGACCGGCACACCGATGACAAGGGCCGGGCGGACTTCGCCGGCATCAATCAGTTCGCACAGGCGCATCAGTGCTGTCGGCGCATTACCAATTGCGAAGATCAGCTGCTGTTCAAGCTTCGCCGCGTGTTCCATCGAAACTACTGCGCGGGTCGTCCCGCGTTCTGACGCCTCTCGGATGACATCCTCATCTGAAATAAAGCAGTGCACGTCCCCGCCATACTGCGCGAGCATCCGCTTGTTGATGCCGGACATGGCCATCGTGGTGTCTGTCACGATGTGTGCACCATTCTGCAGTGCTTTGATGGCAGCATCATCCGCACCCGGGCTGACTGCAAGAATGTCTGCATAGTCAAAGTCTGCACTGGTGTGAATACACCGCATCACGATATCTTCTGTTTTCGGATCCAGATGAAGGTTCCGCTCTTCAAGTTCTCTGCGGATAATGGAAAAACTCTCCCGCTCAATTACTCCAGGCTGATGACGCATGTCTTATATTCCCTCCTCCAAAATCTGATAAATCCGCTTCATGTCCAGTGAACTGCGAAGTGTATCTGCAAGCAGATCATACTGTGTTTCTTTAAATGCCGCATAATCTCCATCCGGGAGATCCGTGATCACGCGGCCTTTTGCCGCGGCCAGTGCGCGCACAACAGCCGCTGCGATCCCGGCCGCATCAAAAATTCCATGCACGTAGGTTCCATATATATTTTTATTCTGCAGAAACGGCTCCGCAAGTGCTTCGATTCTGTCATTTTCTGTGACGGAACTGACACCCATATGGATCTCATAACCGGAGAACGATTTTCCGGACAGATCCTGCAGAATCCCTGAAAAGGCCGGCAGCGTACCGGTGATCTTCGTCTGATGCTTCTCGGGCTCATAGACAGTATCATGCGGAAGCAGTCCGAGACCCTCCGTTGTCCCCTGCCGCTCTGCACCGAGCGGATCGGAGATCGTCCGCCCCAGCATCTGAAATCCGCCGCAGATCCCGAAAACCGGCGTCCCGTCCGCCGCCTTCTGCAGAATCAGATCGGCCAGCCCGGATTCGCGCAGCCATGTCAGATCGCCGATTGTGTCCTTGCTGCCGGGCAGAATAATCATGTCAGGCGTCCCGAGCTCTGACGGGGTTCTGATATAACGGACAGACGTATCCGGAAGCATATCAAATACACTGAAGTCCGAGAAATTCGAAATGCGCGGCAGCCGGATGACTGCGAGATCCACGATGCCAGTGGCACTCCGGTTTCCGAAGCGGTCTGTCAGGCTGTCCTCATCATCGATTTTCAGCGGCATCATCGGAACGGTCCCGACAACCGGAATTCCGGTTTTTTCCTCCAGCATCTCCGGCCCTGGTGAAAGAAGCGATACATCTCCGCGGAATTTATTGATAATATAGCCGCGGATCCGATTCTGCTCCGCTTCCGTGAGCAGCGCGGTTGTACCATAAAGCTGTGCAAATACCCCGCCGCGGTCAATGTCTCCGACAAGAAGAACCGGCGCGCCTGCAAGTTTTGCCATATCCATATTAACAAAATGGTCGGCGTCCTTCAGGTTAATCTCCGCAGGGCTTCCGGCGCCTTCAATCACGATAATATCGAATTCCTCTGCCAGCGTCTCATAGGCCGCCATTACATTTGGAATCAGTTCCTTCTTGTATGAGAAATAATCCCTGGCGCTGTAATTTCCGATGCTTTTTCCGTTGACAATGACCTGCGATCCGGTATCATTTGTCGGCTTTAAAAGGATCGGATTCATCTCTGCGCGCGGACGGATCCCTGCGGCCTCCGCCTGCATGACCTGCGCGCGTCCCATCTCCAGACCTTCATCTGTCACATAAGAATTCAGCGCCATATTCTGCGCCTTGAAAGGCGCACATTTATAACCATCCTGATGAAAAATACGGCAGAGTCCGGCTGCCACCAGACTTTTTCCGACATTTGACATCGTTCCCTGTATCATAATCGCTTTTGCCATATTTTAGTTCTCCAACAGCCGAAGAATTTCCAATAATTGTCTGTTATCTGAATGCTGCCGGACAGCGACCCGGAAATAACCGCGGGAAAGGCCCCTGTAATTGGAACAGTCCCGGATCAGAATTCCATGCGCAAGCAGTTGCTCCCCCAGGGTTTCCGGTCCTCTGAAGAGCAGGTAGTTGCTCTCACTTTCATAGACAGTATATCCGATACTGCGAAGTCCTTCTGCCAGAAATGCCCGCTCTGTCCGAATCAATTCCCGGGCGGTTGTTACATGCTCTGTCTCCTGCAAGGCGGCAATTCCTGCCGCAGTTGCCGGAATGGAAATATTCCATGGCTGCAGAAGCAGCCGCATTTTCTCACGCAGATTTACGTCGGATGTCATGCCGTATCCAAGACGCAGGCCGGGCATGGCAAATGATTTCGTAAAGGTCCGCAGGACAAAAAGATTCGGATATTCCTGCAGCAGCGCCGCATCTGCCGCATACTCCGGATGATCTGAGAGCATGATAAAACACTCATCCAGCATCACGCGGATTCCCGCTTCCCTGCACTTCTTCAGAATCTTCCGCAGAAGTTCCGGCCGGATCATCGCGCCGTTCGGGTTGTTCGGTGTGCAGAGAATCAGCATGCCGGCATCCTGTTCCTGCAGCATGTCCAGAATTGTGTCCTGCAGCAAAAAACCCGTATCTTCTTTGAGCGGGAACGGCAGAATCTCAGCTTTCTGCATCTCCGGTACTCTGCGGTATTCTGAGAAAGAAGGTTCCGGCAGAATGATTTTTTCCGGGGCGGCAGCTGACAGATATGCATCAATCAGCTCTGCTGCACCGTTTCCGAACAGAAACTGTTCTGCCGGAATTTTCAGTGTTTCGGCGAGTGCCGCCCTGAGCGCATGCTGTTCCGGATCAGGATAATTCCGGATCAGCTCCATACTGTCTCTTGCAGCCTGCAGTACCGGATCCGGTGTGCCGGCGGGATTGAGATTTACTGAAAAATCAAGGCGGATGGTGTTCTGATAGACATCTCCGCCATGCAGATAGTTGTTGTCATTCTTCATTCAAAAATTTCCTTCATCCACGCAAAATAACCAGTACAATCAGAACCCGCAGCAGCGCAAACAGAATCAGTGCCGCGGCAGATGCACGCTGCATCAGGCGGTTGGCCCGGAGAATATCGGCCGCCTCGGCAGGACGTTCCGGATCACCGAGCGTCGCCTTGTGGTGAACAGCGCCAAAATAACTTGAATCGCCGCCCAGCACAATTCCAAGTGCGCCTGCCATAGCCGACTCGGGCTGTGCCGAATTGGGACTTGGATGCTTCTTCCTGTCACGCCGGAAGATCCGCCATGCGCGGGATCTGCTGTAATCTTTTCCATATGCTGTCAGAATCATTAAGAGTGCGGTCAGACGGGCCGGTATCAGATTCACCAGATCATCCAGCCGCGCCGCGAATGTTCCAAACCACTGATAGCGGTCATTTTTATACCCGATCATAGAATCCATTGTATTGATGGATTTATAAACAAACCCGCATGCCGCGCCGCCGATCATCATATAGAGCATCGGCGCAACCACGCCGTCCGATGCATTTTCCGCGACCGTTTCAACTGCGGCGCGAATGATCGCCTGCTCATCCAGAAAATCCGTGTCGCGCCCGACAATCCGTCCCAGGGATTCACGCGCATCTTCAATCTCTTCCCGCTTCAGATCATGATAAACCCGCATGCTTTCCACCTGCAGGGATCTGCAGGCAAGCAGCTGCCAGCACCAGAAAACTTCCAGCGCGAATCCCAGAAGGGTATGGATCCGGAAACAGAAAAACAGAGCGGCAAACGGAATGCCTCCCGACAGTACAATTACCAGAATCGCCAGAACCGTGCCTGCGACCCGCTCTCCCTTTTTGGTTTTCGGGAATATTTTCCGCAGAACCCGCTCCAGCAGACTGATCAGATTGCCGATCAGGCGGATCGGATGATAGAGCCGGCGCGGATCTCCAAACAGAAGATCCAGACAAAAGGCGGCGGCAACTGCCAGAATAATGAATAATGCTTTCAATTAGGACTTCCTCCTGTGATACCTCTGCGCTGCTGCAATATATGCAGTCACAATTTCCGGATTGGCCGGAAAATACAGATGCGGAAATCCGGCGTACATCGTCCCGGAACTGTGTATGCAGTTCCACTGACGTTTTCCGCCCGGTTTGACTGCCAGAAATGCAGTTCCCGGATCTTCCGAATCATAGTGATGAAATTCATGTGCCCTGATGCAGCCGGTCTCTCTTCCAAAGAGCGTTCCGCCCTGCAGGGTGATATAACCAAATCGCGTGAGACGGTGATTGTTGTAGGCCGCAGCCGGAATCACGCCGCACATGGGCCATGGTTTTCCTTCCAGATCTTCCAGTGTCCTGTGCAGGTACAGAAAACCGCCGCATTCTGCGAGCACCGGCATGCCGCTTTTTGCAGCTTCCGCAACAGAATGCCGCATGCTTTCGTTCCCGGAAAGTTCTTTTGCCTTCAGTTCCGGATAGCCGCCAACCAGCAGCAGTGCATCCAGCTGCTCCGGCAGCTGCTGATCATAGATCGGCGAAAACCAGACAAGTTCCGCGCCGGTACGTTCCAGCATCCGCAGATTTTCCTGATAAAAGAAGCAGAATGCCTCGTCTTTTGCGACACCGATCCGGATCCCGGCACCTGATTTCTCACTGTCCGTTATGCGTCTGTCTTCCTGCAGTACACCGGCATTCCCGGCAAGCGTCATCAGATCTTCCAGACTTATCGTATTCGCCAGGCAGTCTGCCAGGCGGTCCAGCTGCACGGCGAGATCTTCGATCTCGGAAGGCATCATCAGCCCCAGGTGCCGGCTGTCCAGCCGCACATCCGGCAGTTCCGGCAGATATCCGATTACCCGGACTGGAAGCGCCGACTCGATCATCTGTTTCATGGCAGGAAACACACCTTTGGAAATCCGGTTCAGAACAATTCCTTTTATCATCTGACCGCCCGGATAAGCAAGCATTCCCTGAATCTGCGGGAGAATGCTTGTGCTGACGCCGCGTCCATTCATGACAAGTATAACAGGTGTTTCTGTCATCGCTGCAACATCTGCGCTGCTTCCCTTCGAATTGCCAAATCCGATTCCGTCAAAGAACCCCATGACACCTTCTGTCACGGTTATGTCAGCATCCTGCATGCCGTCCTGCAGCATCCTGCGGATGGTATCTTCTTCCGCCATAAAGGCATCCAGATTACCCGCGGGGCGTCCCGTAATGTACGCGTGAAACATCGGATCGATAAAATCCGGTCCGCATTTGAAGGACTGCACCTGTAACCCTTTTCGCTTCAGAAGGTGCATCAGTCCGCATGTGATCAGTGTCTTTCCGCTCCCGCTGGCCGGTGCGGCAATCATGAACCGTGCCTGTGACATGTTGAACTATCTCCCCGATACATCGAAATCAGAAAAATCGGATTCTGCCCCATCATCATATGTGCTTTCCCGACCTGCTTTGACCGCGCGACAGATACCTGAACGATTTCGTGACGTATATCACTGTATTCGGTCAGCGCATCCAGAACGGCCGAGACTGTCTCGAGTGTAATGGCCGTTGTGACAATACGGACGTGCGGATTTTTCTCATACAGAAGCCGGATCAGTTCCCGGACCGTTCCTTTGCTGCCGCCGATCAGTACGGCATCCGGCACCGGAAGTCCGGACAGCGCCTCCGGCGCATGTCCTTCAATGATCTGCAGGTTGTCAGCACCGAACAGCTTTCTGTTCTGCCGGATCAGATCAACCCCCTCCGGATTCTGTTCAATGGCATACACCATCCCCTCCGGTACAGAGCGGGCCGCTTCGATCGATATCGATCCGGTTCCGGCCCCGATATCATAGACAATGTCAGAACAATGCAGCCGCAGTTTTGAAACTGCAAGTGTACGGATCTCTTCTTTTGTCATCGGGACATTCCCGCGGATAAACTGCTCATCCGCTATACCCGGTACACACTGCAGGTCCGGTTCGCTGTTCTCAATCAGCATGACTGCAATTGGGTCATTTTCATAAGTAAGAAAGTCTCCGGGCGCACCAGAGGTGATTCTTTCCTCAGCGGTGCCCATCTGTTCCCCGACCGTCACAGACAGCCGCGGAGAATCTCCGAAGAATGCTGTCAGCGATGCACAGATACGTCTGACATCATCCGGTTTGCCCAGAAGACTGAACACAAAACGGTTTCTGCGTACCTGGCTGATGACATTTGCAGTGCGTCCGTGAATACTGATGATTTTCGCCTGATTCCAGGAAAAGCCGACCCGCGCAGCAAAAGCTGAGATTGACGAGATACCCGGATAACAGCACATCCGGCCCGTACGGATTTCTTCAGAAAATGCGGCTGCGCCGCTGAAAAATCCGGTATCTCCAGAAAACAGGATCGAAACCTGTCTGTGTGTGCAGTCCTTTTCCAGCAGATCACGGATCACGGATGCACGGTATTCATACAGATAATCCGCTGTTTTCTCCTGAAGTTCTGCAGATGTTAAAACTTCTTCAACAATCCGCCGCGCGCCGATAATCAGATCCGAATCCCGCAGAAACGCAGCTGCTGAAACTGTCAGATCACCGCCGACACCAGTGCCGATCAGTGCCGTTTTCCTGTCTTTCTGAACGAAATCTGCCGATTTCTGCCCGTCCGGAATCACTTCACCGGAAGGACAGGATGCAGGTTCATGAAGCTTATCCATCTCCTGTAAAGAAACAGACCGCTGTATTTCAGACAGGCATTCCGCAACAGAAATGCCATCTGCCTCCTGTGGACGTCCGATTACCAGAACCCTGCATCCACAGGCTTCTGCCGCATCCAGTTTTTCCGGAAATCCGCCGGTAGTCCCGGTTTCCTTTGTGACCATCCAGGCTGCTCCGACATGCCGCAGACACGCCTCATTCATTTCTTTTGAAAAAGGCCCCTGCATACACATCAGATGCTCACCTGCCAGACCAGCTTCCGCTGCCAGCTGCATGGAGGCCGGGATGGAAAGAATCCTTGCATAAACGCGATCCCTGAAGTCCGGGAGCGCGGCAAAATCTTTCAGATTCTTACTTCCTGTCGTCAGGAATACCGGTCCGGTTGTTCCGGCAAGAAATGCAACCGCATCTTCGACGGTCGGAACAATCCGGATATCCGGACGGTTCTGCCAGTCCTCCGTTTCCTGCTTCCGGAGGATGCGCCGGTAAACGATGCCGGCCGCTTCCGCTGCAGCACGAAGATTCTCTGATACAACGGTTGCGTAGGGATGTGTCGCATCCAGCACAACACTTCCGGGATGCTTCTGAAATAAGCTGTACATCTGTTCACGGTCGAGCCGTCCGGTGACGACCTCCAGGGTACCGGATGATTCAATCAGCTCACCGCCGTATTCTGTCGCAGTAAAAACGCAGGCCGGTACGGACTGCGTTTTCAGAAATTCTGCAATCTGCCGGCCTTCCGTTGTACCGGCAAATAATAGATATTGATACATGCAAGTGTCCTCTTCTGCCAGTCTGCAGTGTTTATACGTCTCTGTATCCGCGCGGTGTCACCATTTTCCCGTCAATGACACGTGTTTCCTGATTGCCGATAAATACAGTTGTGAACATATCAACTTTATACACCGTCAGTTCCGCAAATGTCATGACTTTCGTTTCCGTGCCGTCGCGGCCGATATTCCGGACAATTCCACAGACCGTTTCGGGATTTTTATAGGGTGCCATGATTTCACATGCACGCTGCAGATAGTCGCTCCGTTTCTTACTGGACGGGTTGTAAAGACAGATCGCAAAGTCAGCCGAAGCAGCGGCAATCAGCCTTTTTTCGATTTTTTCCCACGGCGTCAGCCGGTCACTCAGACTGATTACGGCAAAATCATGCATCAGCGGTGCGCCCAGCTCGGCAGCGCCGCCAGTTGCAGCCGTAATGCCGGGAATGATCCGGATCTCTACTTCCGGCCAGGATTCTCTTAATTCATAGATCAGTCCGGCCATGCCGTATACCCCGGCATCTCCGCTGCAGATCATTGCGACACGCTGGTCTTTCTCCGCCTCTTCAAAAGCCATCCGGCAGCGTTCGGTCTCCCGCAGCATCGGTGTTGTCAGAAATGGTTTGTCTGGAAACAGATCACGTACCAGATCCACATAGACGGTATACCCGATTATTACATCACTTTGCTGCATTGCGAGATATGCTTCCTCGGTCATTTTTTCACGACATCCGGGACCCATCCCGACTACATCTATTTGTTTCAAGTCGATTCCTCCGGTATAATTCTTGTTTTCGGTCTGTTCTTGTTATTTGCGAAATCCGCAGCACCACTCTGCATCAAATGCATCCCCTTAAATCCGCGGTATCACCCTGCATCAAATGCATCCCCTGCAAAGCCGCAGCATCAGCTCGCATCAAATTCTACAGTCCAGTCGGTGATTGCAAGCGCACAGGTCACGCCGTCGCGCGCGTATTTCTTTACAACCAGCTTTCCGTTTCCGCTGTCCAGAACCGCCGCACGCTCGCAGACATTATCCACGCCGGTGATACCGGCCACAAAATCCGATCCTGTGAATTCTCCTTCAGCCTCCATCAGTTCCTCTGCTGTATAGACATGCAGAGGCAGACCTTTGTCGATACAGAACTGCAGAAGCCCCGGCTCATTTTCTTTGAGATCAATGGAAGCAACCGCACTGACTGCTTCCTGATAGTAACAGTTCTGATCCAGCATTTCTCTGGCAACTTCTTCAATCAATTCGGCGCTGGTGCCTTTTTTACAGCCGATTCCAAGCGTCAGACATCTGGGAATCAGCCACAGGGTATGATCAAAATAGGCGCGGCTGAATGACGGGCTGATAAAGATCCCCAGCGTAATGCCGTCCGGCTGCATGCCGGCAGAAGCATTTTCATCATGGAGTTTGTCCGACCAGACCACGCCCTCCGGCAGACTTCCGACAATCGGAAACGGTGTATAGAAACCGACAGACTCTCCGCCGATCAGTGCCGCAGATACTTCCTTTGCATATGTCATACTGGACAACACATAATCGTGTTCTTTGGCATAGACATCTACCGCAAATTTTCCGTGAATATCCGTTGCGGTCGTGATAACCGGAATACAGCCGAGTTTCTCAGCCAGTATCTTTGTAAAGTAATTGGCGCCGCCGATGTGTCCGGAAAGTACCGCAATACAGTAAGTCCCCTTTTCATCCAGAACCAGTACGGCAGGGTCAGAGCGCTTGTCACGCACAAACGGGGCAATCGCACGCACTGCAATACCGAGTGCCGCGATAAAAATCAGTACATCTGAATCAGCAAAAGCCGCCTCGGTCCACTCATGAAGGGAAAGATGCTGCAGTGGTTTTACCGGTGACTGTCTGTCAGGATTCCGGTTGCTTTTACAGTGCCATTCCAGGATAGCATTCTGATCCTGCTGGCAGGGTGTTTCCTCAAAAAGCTTCTGAATCCTCTCTGCAAGTGCGATTCCATCCTTCGAAAAACAGATTCCGTTTATTTTCATTTCTTATCCCGATACTCCGTTGCAAACCCAGGGTCATACAGTTTCGAAAGCGCATAGGCAGAAGGTGCAATCACGTCTCCGACCAGAATCAGTGCTGTTTTGGTGATCCCTGACTCTTTCGCCGCTGCTTCCAGCGTGCCGACCGTACATCTGATCTTCTTCTCGTCCGGCCAGGTGGCCCGGTATACAATCGCAGCAGGTGTATCTTCGCTGTACCCGCCTTCAATGAGATCGGAGACAGCCTGCGGAAGCAGGCCCGCTGAAAGGAACAAAACCATTGTCGCGTGATGTGCGGCAAACGACTTGATGCTCTCTTTCTCAGGCATCTCTGTCCTGCCCGCAGCGCGCGTCAGAATAATGCTCTGCGAGACTTCCGGCAGTGTATACTCCAGATGCAGTGCCGCTGCGGCCCCGAAGAAAGAACTGACACCCGGGCAGACGTCATATGCAATTCCCTTTGCATCCAGTGCATCCATCTGCTCACGGATCGCTCCGTAGATGGACGGGTCACCCGTGTGCAGCCGCACGGTCATCTTTCCTTTCTCTTCTGCCGCATACATCACTGCAAGCACTTCATCCAGTGTCATGTACGCAGAATTATAGATTTCGCATTCCTTTTTTGCCGCATCAAGCAGCGCCGGATTCACCAGGGATCCGGCGTAAATAATCACATCCGCTGCCTCCAGCAGCTTTTGTCCGCGGACTGTTATCAAATCAGCGGCGCCCGGTCCGGCGCCAACAAAATGTATCATCGTTTTGTATCCTTCCGTCAGCTGTTGTCCTGTCAGTTTTATTCGTTTTCGTCTGTGCGGTACATTTCTTCCGCTTTCCCGGCCGTTTCGTTCTTCGCTTCCTCTGCCTGTGCTGCCAGCAGCGCGCGCAGTTCAGCCACGGTTCCGGTATCTGCGAGAAAGGTATCTTTGCCGGCAAACAAGATGACGCCTGTTTTCATGTGTCCCGCTGTACGGCGGTCCAGATGATACTGGATTCTTTCCGACACGATGCGGATGGTATCCGCATACCGCTCCGGCGCCAGCTTCTCCAGGGTCAGCAGTGCCTCATCTGTTGTCAGCGCATCCAGAATTCTGCGGCAGACATCCGCATCTGCGCCGGCACGCAGCGCCGCACCGGCCAGCAGTTCCATCCGCGCATCAGATTCGCGTGAATGTGTGTTCATAATCCCGCCGGATAATTTGATGAACTTCCCGATGTGCGCCACAAACAGAATGCCTTTTACACCGTTTGATTCGGCCAGATCCAGCGTCTCACCGACAAAATTGCTGCATTTCATGGAACAGGACGGATCCAGTCCGGTCTGTTCCTTCAGAAATCTGGCACCGTAATTACCGGGTGACATGATCAGATATGAAAAGCCTGCGGCACGGAGCATCCTGATCTCCAGTGCGATGGAATCCAGCAGCGCCTTCTGACTCATCGGCATCACAATTCCCGTCGTTCCGAGGATGGAAATGCCGCCTTCAATTCCCATGTGGCTGTTGAAGGTCTTTTCGGCAATCTTCTTTCCTTCCGGTGCAGAGATCACAATTTCAAGTCCGCCGTGGTATCCATGTTCCCCGCAGATTGCTTCTGCTTCCTTCAGAATCATCCCGCGCGGTCCGGAATTAATCGCAGGATTCCCGACCGGCTGGTCCAGACCCGGTCTGGTCACAATCCCGATCCCCTCACCGCCGGTAATGATGATGCTGTCACCTTCGGTCCGGCGGACATCGGCGAAGATCAGCATGCCGTCCGTCGCATCGATGTCATCGCCGCCGTCTTTGCGGACAGCGCAGCGAACGGATGACGGCAGTCTGCCGGATGCATCCCTGCGGATCCGGATTTCCTCAATGACCAGATGCAGCAAAATACCGGCAGGTGTCTGCAGCGGCATTTCCTCCACCTGCTTTCCTGTCAGAAGCATGAAAACAGCTGCTTTCGCAGCGGCAGCGGCACAGCTCCCTGTCGTATAACCACTGCGAAGCAGCTTATGATTTACGAGTGTATACTGTGGTGAATTCTGCGAAACGTTCTTCATGCCTGTTCGGGATTCCCCTTGATAATGGTCGGAATTCCGCAGATCATCCGGTATACGACATCTGCATGTGCCGCGAGTTCTGTACAGATGCTTCCGAGCCTGTCGCGCAGTTCACGCTCAAATTCATCTGTCGGAACAACGCCGTAGCCCATCTCATTCGTGAGAATACAGATATCCGGATTCTTTTCAAGCAGTTTGGGGACAAGATCTGAAAGATCATACTGATCCTCCAGCGCCCGTTTTACGTAGTCATGGAAATGATGAATGGCACGGCAGTCATAAATCTCATGAAATCTGCAGTGATCACCATCCGCCCATCCTTCCTGAATTCCCAGTTCTTCTGAAGCAAACGTATATTTTCCCTGAAAAGCACCGCCAATAACCAGTATCATAACTTACCTCTTCCTATTGTTGAAATGATGCGGCCTCAATGAAGAAATGCCGCTGTCATTACCAGCACAAGTTCATAAACCGATAAAAAACAGCCTGCCAGATCGCCTGTAATCCCGCCGAATTTTTTTCGAATATACTGCGTGTATACAGCCAGAACCAGAACCCCTCCAGCCGCCAGTTTCACCCACAGCAGCAGGACACGAAGTCTCAGCGCGATCCCGGTCAAAAGACACAGGTACAGAACCGTGCTGATCACGATGGATCTCGCTGCCGCCTGTTTTGTGCAGCTGTAAAGCATTCCGGACTTGCCGGCCGGTTTCTCAAACACAACGAGTAATGCTGTAAAGATTCTGCCGGATGAAAAAATAAACCAGACAGCTTCCGGAAAATTAACAATCGCATCCGAGGCGCCGCCAAATGCCAGCATCAGAAATACCGCGCAGGTAATGACTGCGAACGCGCCTGTATGCGTATCATGCATGATTGCCAGCCGCTCTTCCCGCGATTTCCACGAAGCAATTGCATCGGATGCATCCAGAAGTCCGTCAAGATGAATGCCGCCCGTAATCAGAACCGGAATCGCAACCGCAACAGCGGCCTCCAGAATGATTCCTGTCCCGCAGGATGCACTGATATTCAGCCACAGGGCCTCTGCAGCACCGATCAGAATGCCGATCAGCGGAAAAAAGCAGAACATATAATCACTGTCATGTTCCCCGTACTGAAGCTCCGGCATCGGGATTTTTGTATAATAGGCGAAGGCCAGCACACAGCTTTTTACAAGCTTCATCCTCTGTTCCCTTCCACAGGATATGCCCCCGGAAGGTATGTGTTCTGATGCAGAATTCCCTGTCCAGGACGCTTTACCGGGATCGGAATGCCGAACACCACTTCTGTGACCATATCTGCCGTTCTTCCCAGATGCTGATTGATAATGCCGAGAAACTCCAGATAAACACGCGTCATGCCGCCGTACGCAACGCCCGAGGAAAAGACCTCATTGGTGACGATCACAAGATGCTTCGCATGCCTCCGGATATGTTCAATCCCGTCAATTACGGCACTGACCGCATGGATCCCGGACTTGCCGGGCAGAAACATCTCATTGGCGACAAGATTGGACACACATTCCAGCAGCACGATGCTGTCATCAGGAATCTCAAGTGTTTCCAATGTATCTGTCCGTTCGATTGTTTCGAACGCCTTGTCCTTACGCATTTCCCGGTGCTTCGCGATCCGCGCAATGGTTTCATCGTCGCCCGGCTGCATGGTTGCAAGATAAATACGTCTTCCCTCTCCAAGTTCTAAGATCTGTTCCTCCGCGTAAGCAGACTTTCCGCTGCCGGAACCGCCTGTAACCAGATGTACCATACTTCACCTCAGAAAAATAATAACTCTACTGTGCTTCATTTATTTGGGATACGGCTGATAAGCTTCGATCGCAATATCCTCAAACGTCGGCATTTCCTGATAGATCTTAAGAATCATATCCAGCAGTTTCAGCAGGAGCACTGCCCCGCATCCTTCTCCCGGCCGCATGTCCGCCTGCAGCGGTGCCTGCATCTGCAGTGCGTTCAGGACAATATCCGCGCCGGGTTCGCTGGAACTGTGTGACGGTACCAGACAGTCTCTGACAGCCGGACAGAGTCTGACTGCAGCCAATGCTCCGACTGCTGAAATAAATCCGTCCAGAATCACCGGAATCTGCATGGCTGCCGCACCGATGATCAGCCCTGTCATTGCAGCAATATCAAATCCGCCGACCTTTGCCAGAACATCGACCGGATCTGCCGGATCAGGTCTGCGCACATCAATCGCTTTTGTAAGTACTTCCCGCTTATGGGCAAGGCCCGTATCAGAAAGTCCGGCTCCCCGGCCTGTGATCCTGGATACCGGTACGCCGAGCAGAACAGCTGCCACCGCACTGCTTGTTGAAGTGTTTCCGATTCCCATCTCGCCGATCATCAGGATGTGATCGCCCGCTTCTGCACGTTCCTTCGCGAGACGGATGCCGGTTTCAATGGTTTTCAGCGCCGCATCTCTGCTCATCGCATCGGTTACGGCAAAATTCTTTGTGCCGTAAGCCTGTTTCTCCGTACGGATCGCGACATCCTGTACCATGCCGACGTCAACCGGCAGGATCTGGACGTCCGCCTCACGGCAGAAAATCGCGGCTGTCGCCTGTTCACAGGCGAGGTTGGCAGCCACCTTTGCGGTGACATCCTGTCCTGTCTGACTTACTTTTTCTTCTACAATTCCATTGTCTGCACAAAACACAAGCAGCGTACGTCCATGCAGCGACACCGCCGGTGTCCGCTGTGTCCCGGCAATGCCGGTTAAGATGTCTTCAAACATCCCGAGACTGTTCAGGGGTTTCGCGATGACATTCCAGCGCTTTTTTGTATATTCCCGCGCATCCTGGTCAGCGGGTCTGACCGCCTGTATTGTCTCTTCAATCAATGGTGTCAGTTTCAGTTCCGTTGTCATCTCTGTAAAGAATCCTTATTAAACAATGGTCTGCACGGCTGTTATTTCAGCTGCAGAATGCTGCATACCGCTTCCCGCATTTCCCCGATATTTACCACCATATCGTGCCGGACCGGCGCCGTCTTGATTTCCTCAATTGCTGCAGGTGTAGTCAGCTTTGCCACATCCGCAAGTGCGTCAAACTGTTCCAGATCTGTCATGGAATCATATTTGCCGCCGTCAATTGCATGCAGAACGCTGCGGGCAAACTTGAATGGGCTTGCTGTAGAAGCAATCACAGCCGGTTTGGCATCGCCTGTTTCTTCCCGGTACAGTTCATAGACGGCAGAAGCCACTGCTGTATGCGGATCAAGGACATAACCGGTTGCCTGATACAGCTCATAAATCCGAGCGGATACCGCTTCTTCATCTGCATAATTTCCGTAGAAATCGGCGAGACCTGCACGCATTTCCTCCGGAACACTGTAAATACCATTTTCCGAGAGTTCCTTCATCCACGCAGCGACCGTCCCTGTATTGTCACCGCAGATACGGTACAGCAGACGCTCAAGATTGCTGGATACCAGTATATCCATCGACGGAGATGATGACGTATAGAACGGCCTGTTCTTATCATAGGTTCCGCCATTGAAGAAATCAGAAAGTACGTTATTCTGATTGGATGCACAGATCAGTCTTCCAAACGGCATACCCATCTGTTTTGCATAATAAGCGGCAAGAATATTGCCGAAATTACCTGTCGGAACGACAATATTGACGGGATCTCCTGCCTGAATATCTCCATTTGCCAGCAGTCTTACATAAGCATAGACATAGTAGGCGATCTGCGGAACAAGACGTCCGATATTGATGGAATTGGCCGAACTGAAACGCATGCCTGCTGCAGAGAGCTGTTCTGCCAGAGCGTGATCGCCAAACAGCTTCTTGACGCCTGTCTGCGCATCATCAAAATTGCCGCGGATTGCGACAACATGGGTATTTTCACCTTTTTGTGTGACCATCTGCCGTTCCTGGACCGGGCTTACACCGTCTTTCGGATAGAAAACGATGATCTCGGTTCCGGGAACATCCGCAAACCCTGCCATCGCCGCCTTGCCGGTGTCGCCGGAAGTTGCTGTCAGAATTACAATTTTATCAGACACGCCGTTCTTTTTTGCAGCCGTAGTCATCAGATGCGGCAGGATCGAGAGTGCCATGTCCTTAAACGCAATGGTCGCACCGTGGAACAATTCCAGATACCAGGCGTCTCCTGCCTTCTTTAGCGGCGCAATTTCCGGCACATCAAATTTACTGTCATATGCACCCGCAATACACTTTTTCAGTTCGTCTTCTGTATAGTCCGTGAGAAAGCGGCGCATCACTTCATAAGCCACTTCCTGATAAGACATGGAAGTCATTTCTTCAGGTGTAATATCGAGCGCCGGAATCTGTGACGGCACATACAGACCGCCGTCCGGTGCCAGGCCGTTTAAAACTGCCTGTGAAGCTGTTATTTCAGAAGCATCCCCTCTTGTGCTGTGATATAAAATTTCCATTGATTCCTCCGTATGTAAACCTTCTTTTCCGCTGTATACCTGTAATCACGTCCCGCCCCTGAGACTGGTTTGCTGCCCCCTGCCTTTCGGGGCCGGGGCATCTTCCACTGAGACAGAAACAGGCACCTGCGGCCGGGATTCAAATGCAGCCGGCCGGCATACAACGCCGTCCGGACATTATCCCGCATAATTATACCACAGATGCCTGTAAAAATGTATTCTAAGTCACAATAACCCGCTATGATTTCTTGCTGATTTTGTGCTGATTTCTGCTTACTGATTCATTGCCTTTACTTCGTCGTAAATATCGGTAACTGCTTTTTCCGGTGCCGGTGTCACAAGACTGACAATCACATTCACGACAATTGCCAGAATAAATGCCGGAAGCAGCTCATAAATGTTCCACGCGCCGCCGATCGGACGAACCAGATACTTCCATACGAAGATCATCACACTGCCTGTGAGCAGACCTGCAAGTGCACCGTATTTATTGGAACGTCTCCAGAACAGTGCCAGAAGCACAATCGGTCCGAAGGATGCACCGAATCCGGCCCACGCAAACGATACGATCTGGAAGACAGAACTATCCGGATTCCAGGCAATCACAACACCGATTAAAGCAATTCCGAGCAGTGAAATCCGCGCGACATTCATCATTTTCTTCGGTGTCAAATCAACATGGAAAAACTCATGAAGAATGTTCTGTGTGACGGATGAAGAAGCCGCGAGCAGCTGAGAATCTGCCGTTGACATCGTTGCTGCAAGAATTCCGGAAAGAACAATACCTGCGACAACAGCCGCAAGGATGCCGTGCTGACTCAGGAAGGAAGAAATCTCTACGATAATGGTCTCAGAGTTATTTCCTTCCAGTACCGGGATCACGCCCTTTGCGGACATCGCAAGGCCGATGATACCGATCAGAATGGCAACACCCATGGAAATCACAACCCAGATGGAAGCGACACGTCTGGAAAGCGTCAGCTTTTCATCATCTTCGATTGCCATAAACCGCAGCAGGATGTGCGGCATACCAAAGTATCCGAGTCCCCATGCACAGGTGGACAATACTGTGATCGGCCCATATGCAGACGCGGTTCCACTGACTGCATCATATGTCTGAGAGAGGCTCAGATATCCCGGAAGCTGTTTTGCATTGTCAATGACAGCCCCCATTCCGCCGGCAACACTGATTCCGAAGAACATGATTACGATCAGTGCCACTGTCATAATGATACTCTGGAGAAAGTCCGTCGTGCTGGCAGCGAGAAAGCCGCCGAGTGTTGTGTAGACAATGATAACAATCGCGCTGATGATCATCGCTTTGTGATAATCGACATGAAACAGACTGGAAAACAGTTTGCCGCAGGCTGCGAAACCGGAACCTGTATAGGGCACGAAGAAGATGATAATGATGATTGCCGCGATGAGCATCAGGATTCTCTTATCATCGCCATAACGATTCGAGAAAAAGTCCGGAATCGTAATGGATTTTGTGTGCTCTGTGTAGCGGCGCAGTGGTTTTGCAACAATCAGCCAGTTCAGATAGGTACCGACTGCAAGGCCGATTGCGGTCCAGCCGACATCGGCGACGCCGGAAATATATGCAAGTCCCGGCAGACCCATCAGCAGATAGCTGCTCATATCTGAAGCTTCTGCACTCATCGCTGTGACAAACGGTCCCAGCTTTCTGCCGCCGAGATAGAAGTCACTGACGTTCTCATTTTTCTTTGCCATCATTAATCCGATCAGAATCATTCCGACCAGATAAATGATCATAACCAGTAAAATACCAAGTGTTGATGATTGCATACTCTATATCTCCTCCTGTGATACAATAACTTTAACAGTTTAACACAGGAACGTGGAAAAGACAATTATTATTTCGGGATCGTCTTAACGATCCCGCGCGGTAAGAGCAACGTACCTGCACGCTTTCATCTGTTCTGACCTGCGATCTTGCCGGAGGCTCAGTGCAGTCGGGGCAATCCGTCTGCACTGCTCTGCCTGGTAGTGTCTTTGGTGTTTTCTCTGGCGATTCGTTTGATAAATGCCTCCAGTTCCTCCTCTGTTCCACAGAAATCATCTGCCTCGCACTCATACAGAGAATTCTCTGTGCGCACCAGAAACAGACTCCCGTCAAAAGCAGCTGAGATAATATCAGACGTCTCCACATATGTCCCGTCCGGATAGCGGTCACTTCCTTCGATAAACCCACAAATTCGTCTGTCTTTCAGATTCCATTCATAAATAACCATTGTTATACTCCTCTCTCCCCTTAAAACGGGGACTGCATAATATTGATAAAAGCTGACGCAGAATGCGCCAGCTTTTGAAATTTGTCTACTTTACATTGTTCAGATCAGTCGGGGTGACAGGATTCGAACCTGCGACCTCACGGCCCCCAGCCGTGCGCTCTAACCAAACTGAGCCACACCCCGAAGCACAATCCGACTCCAGAATGGAACCGGATTGTGAAGTTTTACATCTGGAATATACAACGCTTTTTAAAATAAGTCAATTATAATATGAGCCCTGCCCGCGTCTCTCGCGGCCTTCAGCCGCTCGCACGCGGGCTTCGCCCAATCGGTTCTCAAAGCCGTCTGTTTGCACACAAGTGTGCACAGCCGTCTTTTTCGCCCCGGCAGGGCTCATTGCCTTCGCGTTAGTTGTTTACTAACATATCCTCATCGTTCCAGCTGTAGAGTTCGCGGACCTGTTTGCCGACCTGCTCGGACTGGTGCTCAAGTGCTCTTGCGCGCATTGCCTTGAAGTGTGCCTGGCCGCCTGCGGACATCTCAAGCAGGAAGTCTTTTGCAAAGGTTCCGTCCTGGATGTCTGCCAGGATCTTCTTCATTGCTTTTCTGGTCTCATCTGTGATGATCTTCGGACCTGTGATGTAGTCGCCGTACTCAGCGGTGTTGGATACGGAGTAACGCATTCCTTCGAAACCGGACTCGTAGATCAGATCTACGATAAGTTTCATCTCGTGGATGCACTCGAAGTATGCATTTCTCGGATCATAGCCTGCCTCGACCAGTGTCTCGAAGCCTGCCTGCATCAGTGCGGAAACACCGCCGCAGAGGACAGCCTGCTCACCAAAGAGGTCTGTCTCTGTCTCTACACGGAATGTGGTCTCCAGAAGGCCTGCTCTAGCGCCGCCGATACCGAGGCCGTATGCCATTGCCAGATCTTTTGCCTTGCCGGTGTAATCCTGCTCAACAGCGATCAGGCACGGTGTTCCTCTGCCGCGCAGATACTCGCTTCTTACTGTGTGACCCGGTGCCTTCGGAGCGATCATGGTGACATCAACAAACTCCGGCGGAACAATCTGTTTGAAATGGATGTTGAATCCATGTGCAAACATCAGCATGTTGCCTTCCTCGAGGTTCGGAAGGATGTCTTTCTTATAAAGTGCAGCCTGCTTCTCATCATTGATCAGGATCATGATGATATCAGCCATCTTTGCAGCCTCTGCTGCTGTATAAACAGTAAGTCCCTGCTCTTCTGCTTTCTTCCAGGACTTGCTGCCCTCATACAGACCGACACATACATCGCATCCGGACTCTTTGAGGTTCAGTGCATGTGCATGACCCTGGCTGCCGTAACCGATGATAGCGATCTTTTTTCCCTCGAGCAGGGAAAGATTACAATCTTCCTGATAAAAAATCTTTGCTGACATGATTCATTCCTCCACTAGCTTTGTCAGTTTTATCTATTGTGAAAGAGTTGCTGCTCTTTTGCACACATGTTTAAATACTGCAATTTATAAATAGGTAACGTCATCCATGCCGCGGGACAGTCCGGTAAGACCGGTTCTTGCCAGTTCAAGAATCTCATATCCCTCGAGCAATTCAGAGAACGCCTTCAGCTTGCTGTCCGTGCCGATCAGCTCAATCACCAGTGAATTGACACCGACGTCTACGATTTTAGCACGGAAAATATTTGCAATGCTGATGATATTCTGGCGGTTTTCCTGTGATGCTTTGATCTTAATAAGGACAAGCTCACGCGTGACACTCTCACCTTCCTTTAAGATCTTAAGATTGCGGACATCTTCGAGCTTTTCCAGCTGTTTTCCGATCTGATCCAGTGTCAGATCATCTCCGGAGCTTACGATTGTCATACGGGAATAACGCGGATCAGCTGTTACACCTACCGTAAGACTGTCAATATTATATCCTCTCCGTGAAAACAGACCTGCAATCCGGCTCAGAACACCGGATGTATTATCCACAAGAAGCTGATAAATACGTTTCTTCATAATAAAACCTGTTCCTTAAATCATTTAAGTGCGTACCCATCTGGCGCCTGCCGCCTTCCAGAACAGTAACGGCATGCCGCACAGCTCTTCATATTCTACTCTCCTGCATCCGGTTTGTCAATTGCGGTCAAAAAACAGTTGACTTTTCCGCTTTCATCCATTAAAATTTCTTTCTAGTTGGATCATTCCAGATAAATGCGATGACGGCACTATGCGTTCCTGTCAACCACTTCAGAGAGCCGGCGGCTGCTGCGAGCCGGTGTGCGCACAGAAACTGCAGTCTCCTGCCTGAGCAGATTTCCTGAACGGCTTCATCGGAAATGCGGGTTTGTTCACCGCTTCCGGTCAGTAGGGAGGTCCGGACGGCCCCGTTACCATGGCCAGGTGTTTATTCAATATATTTCTGATTCTGCATTCTGTGTATAACAGGTCTGGCAAAGAATCTGAAAAAGATTGAAAGGAACGCTGCTGAGCGGCCGCAGACTTTGCGGCAATCCGGGTGGTACCGCGATAAAATTATGTTTGTCGTCCCGGAGATTTAAACACCTGTTTAGATCTCCGGGATTTTTGTTGTATTCTGCAATGATTGCAGGAACGCCGGAGAGGAAAACAATCACACAAAGGAGAAAAAACCATGAGAACGATCAAAGTCATTGATGTAACACTTCGTGAATCCGGTTCGCTGAAGAACACAGCGCTCTCTTTCAAGGAAAAGCTTGAAATAGCCCGTACACTCGACCGGCTGAACGTTGATGTGATTGAACTCCCGCCGATCACCGGAACAAAAGCGGAAGTATTGACGAATAAGACAATTGCCGCGACCGTCAATGTGATCCTCTGTGCAGAAGTGGATGCTGCATCCGGTGATGCCGAAGCAACCTGGAACAGCATCAGCGCAGCAAAACAGCCGCGTCTCGCTGTATATGCACCTGTATCGACTGTCCAGATGGAATACGCCAGCCACAAAAAAGCGCCGGCTATGCTGGAATCGGTCAAAGCCCAGGTAGCAAAATGCAAATCCTTCTGTGACCACGTAGAATTTATCGCAGCAGATGCGACCCGCGCTGAGAAGTATTTTCTTTACAGCGTAGTAGCCGCTGCAATTGAAGCAGGCGCAAACAAAGTCACGCTCTGT
>JAFRGW010000098.1 GCA_017433615.1 Eubacterium sp. | reverse complement strand
TATCAGGATCGTAGATGCATCCAGAGGGAAGGAAGAAGTGATCGAGGATTCTCTGAATCTGATCCTGGAGCTTATCAATGGTTAAGGAAGAACTGCTGGAAAAGGAACCTATTGCCTATCGCAGTCTGCTTTTTCCCTTTCAGTCAATAACGGATTCTGAAAGGTGAAAGAAAAGCTTGGTCGAAATTCAGAGATCTTACTGCTCGTTTCCGGTTTTGTCCTTTTGCCGTTTGCGGCTTGGAAGCAGATATGGATTAAAACCTGTGATCACGCCGCCGCCGTTCACCATTTCCATTTCATTGATGTTCAGTTCCGTCTTGTTGGTATCCATGTTTATTTCCCTCCTGCGCAGTGCGCGTTTTTTTATTTCTGCGGCACATGTTTCAGTGCCTGCATGATTACATACGCACCACTGGATCCGGATGGCAGTAATCATCTAATCATCTAAAAAACCTCATCTAAAAAACTGAACTGGTTTGCAGTTGGCAGCATTCAATGAAAACTGTGAATAGTAACCTGCTTCGGGGCTTTTTTTGTCGTTGAGAATATGTTATTATCCGGAAGAAATGGCCAGGTCAGGTTGAGCAGTTGGCTGGTATGAGTTCAGAAACCACTCTGTTGTTCAGCAATGACATTGGGGCGTCTGTTTGTTTTTTGGATGAAGGGAGATGAGACTTTTCAATCATGAAAGAATACAGCTTTGATCATTTCCGGATGATTGAACAGGATGCTTCTGTTGTTGCCGGTCGTTGGCCTTATACAATGTGTGAAGCGAAGCAGTCCCTCCGATTTCATCGGAGCCTGCCTGGCTACCGGATGACGCCGCTTGTTTCAATGCAATGCGCCGCTTCGTATTATCAGGTGCGCTCAATCCTGGTGAAGGATGAATCATTTCGGTTTGGTCTGAAGGCATTTAAGGGACTGGGCAGTTCGTACTGCATGTTCCGTATTCTTTGCGAAAAACTGGGTCTGGATGAGAAGGAAGCGGATTATTCAACTTTCTGCAGGGAAGATATCAGGCAGGCATGCCATCATTTTGAGTTTGTCACTGCCACAGACGGCAATCATGGAAAAGGCGTTTCCTGGGCGGCGAAAATTTTTGGTTGCAGGGCACATGTGTATATGCCGAAAGGAACAGTCCAGGCCAGACGCAGGGCTGTTGAGGAAGCCGGCAGCGCAACTGCTGTTATTACGGATCTGAATTATGACCAGACGGTCCGATACGCTGCTTCCATGGCAAAAAAACAGGGATGGATTCTGCTCCAGGATACTTCCTGGAGTGGTTATGAACAATATCCCCAATGGATCATTGAAGGATATCTGACGATGGCAGAGGAGATCACCAGTCAGATGAAAGGTGTGCTGCCCACCCATGTTTTTCTGCAGGCGGGAGTTGGTTCCATGGCCGGGGGAATGGCATCCTGCTTCATGAACATTTGCGGGGATGTAAATCCGTTGATCGTGATTGTGGAACCGGTCGCTGCGGCATGCATCTATCATTCTGTTTTGCAGGGCGACGGAAATCTACATTCCATTACCGGTGATCCGGTCACAATCATGGCCGGACTGAACTGCGGAACGCCATGCAGCCTGGTCTGGCCTGTTTTACGGGATGCATCCGCCCGGTTCTGTGCCTGTGAGGATGTGATAACAGAACAGGGAATGCGTGCTTATGCGAAACCGATTGGGTCGGATCCGGCAGTGGTTTCTGGTGAATCCGGCGCGGTGACCTGTGGGCTGCTTCGGGCTGTTCTTGAATCGGATTCCCTGAGGGAACGCTTTCAGATCGACCATGACTCAGTAATCCTGCTGATCAATACGGAAGGAGATACAGATCCAGCCAGTTATCGGAGAATCGTCAGCTGAAGCATGACGGAAAAAAGCGGCATGGCTTCATTGTCATTGAACTGGAATCACGAAAATGCCGGGATCGAGTGCATTTGCAAATTGGTCCGCAACTGGTGGATGATTTTCGCCGGGTGACCGAACGAATAATTCGTCCACAAATTGTGGACGAATTGAATATGGCTGACAGTATCTGCATATGTACTTCCGCTGTAGTTTTCTCTGCGTCACGGTCGCCTGTCAGTTTCATGGATCCCGTCCAGAGTGTTCTGGAGAACAACCATCTTCCAGTTGTCCAGCCAGCCCGACATTTGCTGCATGATGCAATGGATTGCTTCCTGATGCATGGAAATGCACCTGACAAACTGAAT
>JAFRGW010000006.1 GCA_017433615.1 Eubacterium sp. | reverse complement strand
CCGGGCTCGATCCCCTGAAGGTCAACGACGATTTCATCCAGACGATGTCCGTGAACGGCGTTCCAATGGACGGCGCGCTGGAATTTGTCAGAAGGGTGAAGGAAAACATCCCATACGCAAGGATTCATCGTTTATGGAACTCGCCCGCATGGCATGAAATATCCTGATGGCAGCTATGATAATGATTACCTGATGATTAAAATGCTGTGATTCACCAGGAGCGGAAAACGGAAGTTAAGCGGTGGAAAAGCATAACAGAGAGTGAACGGGATTATTGTCCTGATTCTGATAAATGATGAGGTGAATTAAATGGTGTGTTTTCTGACAAGCAGTCCGGTCATTCCCGGAACTGAACTGCTGAATCCGGAGAACTCTTTTACTGATGAGCTGCACAGTTGTTTTAGCAGGGATTGCCGAACATTGTTTATCTGTTCTGACCCTGATCTTTTTGACAGAACGGATTTCTATGCGAACGCAACAAAAGAAATCTTTGAAAATGCCGGCTTTTCGTTCGGCTCATTTTGCATACTGGACAGCCGTAATGAACACAAAGCACCGGAACTGGTCAAAAGCTCCGATCTGATTATTCTTTCCGGAGGTCATGTGCCGACCCAGAACCGCTTTTTCAACAGGATCGGTTTAAAGGAATTGCTGAAGGATTATAACGGTATCCTGATCGGAATCAGTGCCGGAAGTATGAACAGTGCGGAGATTGTGTATGCCCAGCCAGAAAGAGAAGGCGAAGCAGTCGATCCTGCATATCAAAGGTTTTTGCCCGGCCTGGGGCTTACAAAGACAATGCTCCTGCCACATTATCAGGAAAACAAGGATGATATCCTTGACGGGCAGCGAGTGTATGAAGATATTGCTTACTCTGACAGTCACGGCAGGGTGATTTATGCCATTCCGGACGGGAGCTATCTCTTTTGTAAAGACGGAAAAGAAGAACTGAGAGGTGAAGCATATCGGATAAGCGAAGGAAAAATGTCACAGATATCCCAGATAAATGACATTGTTTTACTGTGACAAGATCAGCATTCAGTTTGTCAGGTGCATTTCCATGCATCAGGAAGCAATCCATTGCATCATGCAGCAAATGTCGGGCTGGCTGGACAGCTGGAAGATGATTGTTCTCCAGAACACTCTGGACGGGATCCATGAAACTGACAGGCGACCGTGACGCAGAGAAAACTACAGCGGAATTACATATGCAGATTCTGTCAGCCATATTCAATTCGTCCACAATTTGTGGACGAATTATACGTTCGGTCACCCGGCGAAAATCATCCACCAGTTGCGGACCAATTTGCCAATGCACTCGCTCCCGGCATTTTCGTGATTCCAGTTCAATGACAATGAAGCCATGCCGCTTTTTTACGTCATGCTTCAGCTGACGATTCTCCGATAACTGGCTGGATCTGTATCTCCTTCCGTATTGATCAGCAGAATTACTGAGTCATGATCGATCTGAAAGCGCTCCCTCAGGGAATCCGATTCAAGAACAGCCCGAAGCAGCCCACAGGTCACCGCGCCGGATTCACCAGAAACCACTGCCGGATCCGACCCAATCGGTTTCGCATAAGCACGCATTCCCTG
>JAFRGW010000097.1 GCA_017433615.1 Eubacterium sp. | reverse complement strand
CGATGCCGTTTGATCCGGACAGCCTGGAAGGCATGGTCATCGGCATTGCCCGCATGATCCGCCATTCCGGCCGTGAGCGCTTCGGCTCCACCCAGGACAGGATCATCCGCATCCTGAATGAAAACGGCGGCACCATGGGCCAGAAAGCCCTGCAGGAACTGCTCCGGGTCAGACCGGGCTCCATCAGCGAAATCCTCGCCAAAATGGAAGAGAAGGGCCTGATCAGCCGCAGCCGCGACGAAGACGACAAGCGGGCCGCCCTCATCACCCTGAGCGCGGATGTCCGCCCGGAAACAGAACAGCTGAATTTCTTTACTGCCCTGACCGTAGAGGAACAGGAAACACTGAAGGAACTGCTCAAAAAGGTTCTGGCTTCAAAAAAGCCCGAGTAACCGCATGAGAAGGGGCTGTGACAAAAAGCACAGTCCTTTTTCATTTTCAGGAATGCTGTTTTTTCCGTAAACACCCGGTTATATGCAGGCATTTTTTTTCCTGTTTTTTAAAACATCGGTGCCGGAAACTATCTAATAAAAATAACGAATTGATATAATAATTGCGTGAAAGGGGTGTTCGTGATGGCACGTTTGAACAACAAGAACGGTTTTGACGGGGAGAACGCTTTTTCCAGCCGGCTTCTTAACGATAAAGAACGGGTGCTGATGCGTCTTCTGTTTGACCGGTCAGAACATCCTGACAAGGAGAAGACTATCCATGATCTGACGGAAAACATGGATATTGATACCGAAAACATGAATTATATGCTGATGCTTTCCATATTGGGGTTTCAGACAAATTGGCAGGGTTTCCCGGCGGCGGCGATGCCGCGGCTGAAGGGAATTCACAGGTATTGTCAGGCGCATAATGTCATGGGAATGCCATGGCTCCTTGCCAAGATACACACCCTTCAGGAAGCCGGGATTCCCGTGATGCTCCTGAAAGGCCTGGCGATGCGGTGCTGCTACAGCAGAAATATACCCAGGATTATGTACGACTATGATATAGCGGTCCCGCGCGGCCGGTTCGGGGAGGCAATGAATCTTCTGCGCACTGATGACACTGTATATAAAAACACTACGGATTGGTCAGACACGATCGTCGGAAAGTGTTCGGGAGATAATGTGGAACTTGATGTGCATCAGTGGATTTTTAAAGAGATGTCGGATCAGGATGATGCAGTCTGGAAACGGGCCCATGCGGTACCGTTTTACGATACGGAGGTGCTGGTTCTTTCCCCTGAAGATATGTTCCTGCACCAGCTCGCTACCCATGCAAGGAATATCATTATCCGGGAAATGGCAGAGAATCGTATGAAATGGCTTTTTGACTGCAGAAGTATTATTGAAAATTATCCGCTGGACCGGCAGAAACTGGAGTCATATACACGGGAATATGGTCTTGACTATGTTGTTCGGTTCATGCTCTCGCTGCTGGGAAACTGTTTTGGGGATGATCCCGCGATCCCGGTGATCCGGACGCAGACTCAGGATCGGGAATATGAAGCCTGGCTTAAGGACTTATGGCGCTGGAGCATGGAAATGGAGTATTTAATCGAAAACAAGACAGATTGGATGCGGTATCCATTCCGGCCCAGGAATCTGTTTCATTATTTCCGCAGGACATATTATGAATACAGAACAGAAAAGTACTGGCATGCTGACAAGGAACGGACAAAGAACTATCCGGTCTACCTTGCCCGCAGCCATGGTGTCAAAGACCTGAGAAGTCTGAGAGAATACTATAATAGCCGTATGGCTATGCGGGAGAAGTATCGATGAGCGCGCGTGTATCCGGTGGGACCTTTTCTGCATATTATGAGCGTGCTGAACAGAAACGGGATGCCCTGACACCGGAAGACAGGATCATATGGGTCCGCGTAGGAGAACATTATATCCGGATGCATTTTCAAAACGAAGAGCAGGCTGACAGAGCCGGCGTTTCTCTGACCGGAATGATGGAAGAGGCAGCGGAAGGAACGAAAGCGTCGGCAGACTTCATATATTGGGAAGACGTGTTTTCACATTATCTGCCGGAAGGAACAGCAGAGCAGAAAGGCGTCTGGTCAGCATCCGACGGCACAGGATATATGCGGCTGGTCGCCGGATACGGCCTGATGGGCGCGGACTATATACGCAGGCGCTATTATCTGTGCCTTGATCATACCGAACAGGATCTGATCCTGCATAATCATGCCATGGTCACAGCGTTTTTCCGCTGGGCGAGGCAGAATGACATGATATTTCTGCATAGTGCTGCAGTCGGGGCAGCCGGAAACGGAATCCTGATCGGCGGCCGGGGCGGCCGGGGCAAATCGACACTGGCAGTGTCCTGTCTGTTTGCCGGGATGGATTTTGTATCAGATGATTATGTGCTCCTGAGCAGGACCGGACCACTTCGGGCCATGCCGCTATACCGTACGGTTGGTCTCAATCAGGATATGGCAAAGATTCTACAGCCGGACCTCCCGGTTTTATATACGGACCCGCTGCGGAACGGGAAGATGATTCTGGATGCTTCGGCATATCCCTTTACAGAGTCGCTTGAGATCCGCGCAATTTTACTGCCGGAACAAGTATCGGTTCGGGCGCAGACTGCGTCAAAGGGAGAAACTGCCCCCCGATTTGAGTTGATCCACCCGGGCCAGGCACTCACGCAGATCGTATATTCTTCACTTTCGCAGCTTGATGTACTGCGGGAGACTGATATTGTGAAAGAGATGACAGGACGGCTTCTCGGCCTGCCTGTTTATAAGATGTATCTCAGCCGGGATCCTGCCAGAAACGCAGAATCTCTGAAAGAATTCCTTACAGGACTATGATGCGGAAAAAAAGCGGAAAAGGAGAATTGCAATGAAGATCAATGAAGAGAAAATGTTTTATGACATCGCGGACGGCCAGGCTATCGTGATCAATTATCTGACCGGTATGTATTATGGCATGAGTTCACTCGGTTCAGCTGTCCTGGACCTGATTCTCAAGGGAGTATCTCCGGCAAGAATCGCAGATGAAATCCGGAAGAAGGATAGATGTCCTGAAGAGATCGGCGAGAAGATCGATGCTTTTATCAAGACCCTTCTTGAGGAAGAAATTCTGATCGGAAGTCCGGATGATGAGGGCACAGGAGAGCCGGCAGTAATTGGAGATGAAGCATATGCTGACGGCTTCGATTTAACGGTGGACGCATATGCGGAAGCGCAGGATCTCATTCTGGCTGATCCGGTTCATGAAGTAGATGTTTCCATGGGCTGGCCGGTCATGAAGGAAGAATGAAGGAAATGATGCCCCGCGTTTCGGTGCTCGTACCAGTCTATAACCGGGCGGCATATCTTGTGGATGCGCTGCAGACCCTGTGCGCCCAGACCTGGCCGGATCTGGAAGTGATTCTTGCGGATGACGGGTCAGATGACGAGACACCGGCGATCATTGAGGCTGTTGCTGAAGGCAGAATCCTGCTGCCTGAGCGGGAAAGAAGGCAGGGCACATTTACGATCCGAAGTGTCCGGCATAAACATCAGGGTGTTTCAGCGGCCAGGAATCTTGCCCTTTCGGCCGCAAGCGGATCTTTCATCGCTTTTCTTGATTCGGATGACCTCTGGATGCCTGAGAAAGCGGAAAAGCAGGTGCGTTATCTCTTGAATAACCCATCCTGCAATATTGTCTTCTGCGGATATGAAAACTTTATTGATGCCGGGGCAGAAGAAATCAGTGAGGAACAGCGACAGCTTCTTTCGGAAGTGATTCCGGATTATATGGCTTCCGCCATGGTCCGCAGAGAAGTGTT
>JAFRGW010000096.1 GCA_017433615.1 Eubacterium sp. | reverse complement strand
CGGGCATACCACCAGAAAGACCATTGCGCCGAAGATCGTCATCAATCCGGAATTCACTTCGCCGGGATTCTTTTCCCTTAACGTTGTACCCATGACTGTCGTCATGGAATAGCACAGGCCCGAACCCAGTCCGAACAGAATTCCTTTCAGATTACCGAGGAAAGCCCCCGGATCATAAGCCCGCACGACCAGAAAACAGCCGAAAAAGGTACAGGCAAGTGCAATAATCTTATCCCGGGTAATCGCATCCTTATAGATCAGCCGGTTCAGAATGATAATAAATGCCGCACTTGTATAAAGAAGAATTGCGGCCATTGCGCTAGTCAGAAGCTGTACGGCTGCCATATAAAGGTAGCAGGTTCCCGCATAGGCTACGATCCCGTAGACCAGGTAAAGCGGCAAATCTTTTAACTTGAATTGTTTCAGCGAGCCCTTTGCCAGCAGCCATATCAAAAAAACCGGCGCTGCCACAAAGGAGCGAAACGCGGCAGCCATCTGCGGATTACTGCCGTACTGATATGCAATCCGGCTGAATACAGGGATCCAGCCCCAGGAAAGTGCCGCGGCAAGAATTAGAAGATAGCCGCGGAGTTGTTGTCTGTTCATAAAAAATCCTTTCTGACAATCCTCAGTTTATAACCCATACAGCCGCTTCGCATTCTCCCAGGTAACTCCCTCCACCTCTTCCGGTGTCATCCCCTTGATATCAGCGACCGCCTCAATGACCAGCGGCAGATACAGCGAGCAGTTCCGCTCGCCGCGGTGGGGTGTGGGGGCGAGATACGGACAGTCTGTCTCGATAACTAGCTGCTCCATCGGTGCATAGGCAACAACTTCCCGCAGTTTCCTTGCATTCTTGAATGTCAGGACACCGCCGATGCCCAGATACAGCCCCATGTTCAGATATTCCCGCGCCATCTCGACAGAGTAAGAGAAACAGTGCATAACGCCGCCGACATCTCCCAGCATGGCCCGCCTGGCAGTCGTCAGCGTATCTTCGGCTGCTTCGCGGCTGTGAATGATAACAGGAAGCTGCAGCTGGCGCGCCTGCTCAATCTGACATTCGAACCAGGCAATCTGCTGCTTTTTGTTATCCTTGTCCCAGTGATAATCCAGTCCGATCTCTCCGACTGCCACTGCCTTGTTCATGCGGCAGAGGTCGCGGAGTTCTTCCAAAAACCAGACCGGCGGCGCTCCGCTTCCCGATTTCTTTTCAGAAAAGGATTCTTCTGTCCTGCAGGAATCCGTCCGGACTTGAACAATATTCCCGTCATTTTTACCATCTCCGGCATGGTCCGTTTCATCCGCCTCTGAGATTGGCATGCCTGTCAGATCCGAGATTTTCACAACGCCCGGAACCGTGTCAATTTCCGACGGATGAATCCCATAGGCCCCGTAGATAAAATCATACTGCTCTGTCAGCTGTTTTGTAAATGACAGGCTGCGGTAGCTTGCAGCTGCATTTACCACACCGCCGATGCCGCGGTCAGGGAAACCTTCCAGAAGAAGCGCACGGTCTTCTTCGAATGCCCTGTCATTATAATGTGCATGTGTGTCGAAAATCATATAACCCTCCGGGTGAGTCAGAGAGAAACGTCCCCATTGACTCACCCTAATATCAACAAATTTTATGCAATCAACGCATTCCGCTGCCATCTTCCACTCAGATAATAGATCCAGGCAACCGTACATCCCATGCCGAATCCAAACAGTCCGTTCCACCAGATGATCGTATAACCGAAAAACGCACTGTAGCGGAACAAATAGGTAACCAGGACACGCATGCTGAGCGCGCACGTCGCCACAATCGTCGGAAATCCGCTGTGGTTCGCGCCCTGAAAGACACCGAACAGCGGCACATACATCGACAGAATGATGTTGATAAATGCCACGGTCCGGATATGATCCATACAGTACTCCGCCGCCTGGCTGCTCAGACCGAACAGTTCGATGATGCTGCCGGAGAACACCCAGACAAGCCCTGAGATGCACAGCGTCATCGCCAGTGAAATGAGCAGGGTCTGCCGGACACCCGTCTTGACACGATCCATCTTTCCCGCGCCGATATTTTGCCCGGCATATGTGGCGAGCGTCGTCTGAAATGCGTTGCACGGCAGGTTCAGATACATCTCAATCCGCTGGCCGACCGTAAAGGAAGCTGTCATCTGCTGGCCAAATCCGTTAACCGCACGCTGAATCAATGTCAGTCCCATGGAAACAATAATCAGCTGCAGCGCAATCGGAAATCCCACGCGGACCGTACGACGCACGCGCACACCACTCCAGGTATATTCCCGCAGCTGAAACCGGAAAACCGGGTATTTTCTCGTCATGTAAATATAGGCCGCCACAAAGGATGCTGCCTGCGCGATGTCGGTCGCAATTGCTGCGCCGGCGACACCCCAGTGCAGGCCCGCTACAAATGCGAGATCCAGCACAATATTCAGCACGGACGCGATCAGCAGGAAATACAGCGTCGCCGCACTGTCCCCCACTGCCCGCAGGATCGCCGAAAAAATATTATATCCAAACTGAAATATCAAACCAAACGCATAGATCCGGAAATATACCAGCGTCTGCTCCAGAAAACTGTCCGGCACATTTACCAGATATGTATAGGCCGGCCGCGCCAGCACGATACCAACCGCCGCTGCCGCAACGCCCAGAAGCATCAGAAACAGGATGCCGGTCGAAGCATTTGCCCGGACTTCTTTTTCATTGCCGGCGCCGTAATGCTGCGCGACCACGACACCGTTTGCGGCAGAAAACCCCAGCGCCACTGCCAGAAACAGGAATGCAAAACTGCCGGTCGTTCCGACCGCCGAGAGTGCCGCCTCACCGGCGAACCGGCCGACAACAATTGCATCAACTGTATTGTATAACTGCTGTAAAAGAGAACCCGCCAGCACCGGCATGGCAAAACGCACAATATGCCGCCAGGGGGTTCCCGCTGTCATTGTATTTCGATTCATAAAAATGATTCCCTTTGTGCTGCTTATCAAACAAAGCAATCATACAGTGGCGGATAGAACTTTTCAAGTTTTTTCTTAAGGATTCCAAACAGAGTCAAAACAGATCGAATACACAAATCTCCTTGCAGATATACTCCCACAGGAGTATAATTTTCAAAAGGAGGTGGTTTTATGTTTATCTGGCACGGTTCTGAACGGATCCTGGAAAAACCCGCCCATGGCAAAGGAAAACCTTACAATGATTACGGAACCGGCTTCTACTGTACTGAAAATCGGGATATGGCTATGGAATGGGCTGTGCAGCGCGGGCACAGCGGATACGCGAATCATTATCTGCTGTACGAAGATACGCTTTCCATCCTGTATCTCAATCAGGAGCCCTGGTGCATTCTCCACTGGCTTGCAGTGCTGCTTGAAAACAGAACGTTTGAAGTACGGGCACCGCTGGCAGCCGAAGCAAAAGAATACCTGACTTCACATTTTATGCCGCCTTATAAAGATTACGATCTTATCATCGGATACCGGGCGGATGACAGTTATTTTTCATTTGCCCAGGACTTCCTGAACGGAACCATTTCAGTCCGTCAGCTGCGAAACGCAATGTACCTCGGGCGACTCGGCGAACAGATTGTGCTGAAAAGCCGTCAGGCATTTGAAACGCTGCAATTCCTGGAGTATGAAATTGCACATACGCAGATCTGGTATCCGAAAAGACAGCAGCGCGATCATGCAGCGCGAAAAAACTATTTTGATCTCGAACGGAATAAACGCCGGAAGGATGACCTTTACATCCTGCAGATAATTGATGAGGAGGTGACTGCAGATGACCCGCGCCTACGATCCGATTTATCTTGACCAGGCTATGCGGACCATGGGAAGTATGCTGGATACCGCTGTGCTGGACTGGCAGATGGATCTTTCTGCCTTTTACGGTTTGTTTCTCGCAACAGGAATTGCAGATCGCTTTGCATATGGGGAAGCAAATCTTCTCGCCGGGAAATCCGGCTATGAACTTGCTTCCCTCGTTCTGACAGAAGCTTACGGAGAATATCAGGAACTCTCTTTGCAGCAAAATCTGACAATACGATTAAACCGGTTTGACAGATCTCCCGAATACTGGACCGGCTGGGCACTGACTTATTATCAATGGGAGAGCGGTCTGCATTTTTCACAGATTCAGGCGCTTGTTCCCATCACCGAAATCCGTTCTCTGTATATGCCGTTCCATGAAATGGACATCCGCCAGTTTTCAGATGAAATGCGCAGACTTTGCCGGGAGCGGCAAAGTGACACCCGCTTGAAGCGGCTTCGTGCCTATGCAAATCTGACGCAGAAAGCACTGGCTGAAAAAACCGGTATCCCGATCCGGACCATTCAGCAGTATGAACAGAGACAGAAAGATATCAACCGAGCATCCGGGCAGTATCTTTTACAGTTTGCTTCTGCTCTTAACTGCCGTATGGAGGACCTGATAGAGAAAGAGGCAGAACCGTCAGACTGACGGAACTGCCTCTTTGCTATCTCCTGTTCTGGAGTCAGTCAGAACCAGCTGTCACTATTCTTCGAAAGCAATTAGTCACATTCTGTCGTTATTTTGTCCGGTACCATGCCGCTGCAACCTGCGCCGAAATGGCTTTTACTGAAACCTCGTCACACGGATACTTCTCAGCGTTCTTCATGCAGCTTTCCACCGAATCGCTGTACAGGAAATTGATCACGGCTTCCGGGACTGTGTACTGACACAGCTTTCCATATGTCTCATTTTGCTCTCCGTACAGCATCAATTCTCTCAGGCTCGTTCCCCCGTGAATATCCGGCGGGCACAGTTCGTCCTTCATGCCTTCAGGCATTTCCTGTATATCGAAATTTCCTGGGATCAGGAAACTGTTGGGATAATTCCAGAGCAGATAGTGCTCTATTTCCTGCTTATCCGCTCCGTGCAGCGCCATCCATACAAGAACCGCCGTCACCATGGCTCCCCGGATCCCGGCGGGATGATTGTGCGTCGGCATGGCTGATGCTCTGGCCAGCGTCATGACCACATCAATATCCTCATGCATCGCACCGATGATTCCGGCACGGACGGCGGAACCGCTGCCACAGCTCCCGTACGGGTGCGGTGCTTCATTTGACGTTCCGGCTGAAATATTATACCTGGCCTGCCCGGAAACAGAATATCGTATCCTGTCCGGACCGGCATTTGCGCTGCATGCGGTGGTTCTCTGTCCGCCAGTTCCTTGTCCGCCAGTTCCCTGCCCGGCAGTTTCCCGTCCCCATGCTGCAAAACGTCTTCCGAACGCAGCTTCCGGATGCTCTTTGAGACATCTGCTCAAATATGCACCATATACCTGAATCATGGATGTTTCGTCCACGATCCATTCCTTCAGTATTTTTTCTGTCGCATCCTGAACCGCCTGGCTGAGCAGCTGCATATCCGGAAATGCCTTCAGACCTGTTTGCACACATTCAATCCGCCCGCTGATCGAAAGCGTACACGGTCCTTCGTCATAGTCTGGATAACAAACCGAAAAATAATCAACTTCTGCCGGCAGTGCTTTGTCTAAGTTCTGATAGGGTGAGTCGTAAAAATTCATGCGCAAATCCCTGTCCTCACTGTAACGATAATAGGTCATTATTTGAATTTATCGTTACTGATTTGTATCGATAAATTAGCTTTTTGTATCTTTAAATGATGCCATACGGTCATGAAACAAACAAGATTATTTCCCTATTAAACAGCTCAAATCTTCTCAATACAGATCAGCTCCATCTCCAGCGGCATGCATGTAACATCCAGCAACAGCGTGTCCCTGCAGTCGACAACTTCCATCCGGCCGGCAGGCTCACTGTTTTTCTTAAGATACAGTATTTCCTCACGTGTGGGATATGCCGGCGCCTTCATGCGGAGCCACTGGTCGAACGCAGATCCTTGCGCCCGGTTCAGTGCATACCGCCAGATGCGGTATTGTCCTGCCTCCAGATCCCGCAGCCGGAACTGCAGCTGCATCTGCTCACCCGGCCGGAATACACTGTAGGCCTCTGCCGGATCATCCAGCTGCTTATACCGGTAACAATTAATATCCGTAAAATGGCTGTAATTATAAACCAGCAGCTGCAGCATATCATGTTTTATGCAACCTGTTCTTCCATTCACTTCTGCACTTGTGTGACTGGTTCTTCCAATCATTTCTGCACGCGCATGGCTGGTTCTTCCAATCATTTCTGCACGCGCATGGCTGGTTCTTCCATTCACTTCTGCACGCCCATGGCGGATTCCGGCATTCTCCATGCTGTCATCCGGAAGCAGCCTCGTTTTTTGCGTGCGCGTCAGTACATATCCGTCGCCTTCTGCAACCAGTTCTGATCCCAGTCCGGAAATCATCCGCATCGCCTGATACCCGGCTTTCGGAATTCCGTTGTATGTAAACAATCCATATCCGCCGTGAAATACACTCTGAATCTGCGCCCGCTCTTCCATAAAATCCGTGAGCAGCCAGTAGCCAAACACTGCTCTGCCTGCGCTGATCGCCATATTTTTCGCCAGCCAGACAGCTTTGTAACAGGTGTCACACGACAGATCTCGCTGCCACAGGGTAGGGCTGCATTCCTCCAGGAACAGTTCCCGGTCCTCCACATGGTATTTCCGGAACGTCTGATCCAGTTCATCCAGCTTCTTCTGCAGAAAATCCGGATCGGTTGAAAGCAGTGCCGGCGCCGCGTGCTGGTTCAGCGTATATTCCAGAAACAGAGAGTCGTCTGTCTGTACGCACGGATACCACTGAATTGAATGGAAATCCGGCAGGCAGCCGCGTTCTGTCGCAAACTGAAGAAACCAGGGCAGACCGATCTCTTCATCATCCGTGAGATCTGCAAAACATCCGCTGCCGCCGAATACCAGTTCCGGATCAAATTCCTTCACTGTCTGATATGTCGTCTCATAGAGTTCTGCATAGTCCTCCAGTGTCAGGCATCCGACACGCACATAGCTGAGACTGACCGTAGCAAACCGCCAGGTCCGAAGTTCATCTATACCATACCGTTCTGCCAGATGGTGCAGAACCGCGCGAATCAGCAGCTTCCATTTCTCCATATCACGACAGCCAGAAATCACAGACGGCCGGTCGAAAATCCGCGTCTGCGCTTTCGCCAGTTTTTCCGGCATGAATCCCAACTCAACAAAGGGCTTCATGCCAAGTTCTGTTACAAAATCAAACAACTGATCCACCCACGAGAATGAAAACTGCGGTTTTCCTTCCGGATCCTCGCTATAGATATGCATGTCATCATCCAGAATTCCATGACACCGGAAATACTTAAAACCGATCTCCCGCTGTGCTTTTTCCATCTGTTCCTGCACCGCAGCTGCAAGACCGTCCCGCGCATATCCGATATTTAAAAGCCGCGTCCAGGCGTGATCCGGATCCGCCGTCTCCCGGCAGTTCAGCTCAACCAGTTCTTTGCGAAGTTTGATTTCATCTTCTGTTTTCTCCGGCATATGAACCAGCAGGACAGAAATATCACTGCGCTGGTCGCGGTCATGCAGCGACACGAGCCCTGCCTGTACCTGTCCGCCGGCTTCTTTCTCCTGCCGGAACTGCCCCGGCGTCATTTCGTATTCCTGCTTAAATGCCTCAATGAAGACACTCGGACTGCGGAAACCGCAGTCATAAGCAATCTGTGTGACAGAATGATCTCCTTCCACCAACATCCGCCGCGCGTGAATCATACGGACCTTTCTCAAATAGGATGAGAAATTCATACCCGTAGTCTTCTGGAAAAAGCGTGAGAGATAGCTGACAGAGAAGTGAACCTCTTTCGCCAGCAGTGAAAGCGTCAATTCCTCATTCCAGTGTGTGTCGATATACCTGATAATAAACGCTGTCTTCTCATCCATCCCGTCCGTGCCGTCTCCGCGGGTACTGAACTGATCCAGCAGATACTGCACCAGCTGCATCAGCGTCCCGTCAACAGACGCAGAGACCCTGTGATGATTCTGGAGATACTCATACAGCAATGTCGCATAGAGTTCCCGGATCCGCTGGAACAGCGGCTGGAGTCCCTCTCCATCCTGCACATAGCACCGGTAAAGGCAATACCCCTCTTCACCTGCAGCCTTCCGCACCTCCGGCGGGATCTGCAGCATAATCACCGAGCCGTCCATACAGCACACCCGGTGCAGCCGCTCCGGACTTACCGCAAGAATGCCGCCGGCTGCCAGCTCATACAGATGATCCTCAATAAAGACCTGGACTCTGCCGCCCAGCCCGAAAAACAGATTCAGCGTCTTATCCACCCGGAATGAAGTCTCTTTCTTCTGCATAATATGAAACTGGATCTGGTTTCTGTTTTTCATCCTGTCCTCCTGCTGCTTTGGATTTCCTCGTTGTGCATCTCTATCGTTCCTTGTTAATGCACTTTTCCTGCATGATTATGCATTTAATAATCACTTTTGTTCATACCATACGTAATCATCCCTGGCATTACGTAGTAAATCATACTCCCTTATCTTCTACTACGTACATTTCCCGGAGCTGTACGTAGTAAATATGTTATTTCTCCACACACTACGTCAAACATTTACCGACATACGTAGCAACTATGACAAATCTCTCTATTACTACGTATTCGATTCAAGCACTTTACGTAGTAAAACATTATCATGCTTTATTTACTACGTAATCTACCCTATGCGTAACGTAGTGAATCCAAATATTGGTTCATTTACTCCGTAATCTCAATCATACTTACCCTTAAAAACCTTCGATATAAACATTATATAAGGATATTCCCCCGCTGCACAATCGCACATTTTCCAAACCTATATCGGATTTTTGCCATTTCCCTCCCCGGTCATCCCGCATTTTCCACACACAGAGGAAAATATCCGATATGATTCCGAACCAGACCGCATACCAGCGCCTGCAGGATTTCTTTAGAATAACATTATCAGCAACACACAGTAACTCGTAAATCTGACGGCACAAAGCATGATAAACATGATAGATATGAGGAGGTAACATCATGGCAAACAACAGCGGTACAACAGCACCGGCCAGAACCGTCTATAAGACAACACTTATTGAAAAACTTGCATACGGCATGGGCGATGTGGCCTGCAACGTCGTATTTGCAATCACATCCAGTCTTCTGGTTTACTTCTACACCAACGTCGCAGGCGTTTCCGCAGCACTGGTCGGAACCATCCTGCTGGCATCCCGTATCTTCGACGGCATCTCCGATCTGCTGATGGCGCAGATCACTGACAAAGTTAATTCCAAACTCGGCAAATACAGATGCTGGGTATTGTGGATGGCAATTCCATACGCAGTCAGCGCAATCCTGCTGGTATGTGTACCCGGAAATGCAACGACAGCAGTGCAGGCAGCATACATTTTCATTACTTACAACCTCTGCACAACCGTATGCTACACCGCACTGAACCTGCCGTATTCTTCCCTGGCACCGACCATGACAAATGACGATCAGGACCTGGCAAAGCTGAACCTGTTCCGCATGTCCATGTCCCCGATCGGAAACCTGATCATCACTGCACTGACCCTTCCGTTCATCCGTCTGATGGGCGGCGACAGAAGAGCATGGATCATCGTTACAACCATCTACGGTGTAATCGCAATCGCAATGCTTCTGTGGACATTCTTCGGATGCAAAGAGCGGTTCCATCCGGCAGCTGCAAAAGAAACTGAGGGACTTCCGTTCGCACAGCGCCTGAAAGCACTCTTCGCAAACAAGTACTTCATCATCCTGACACTGACCATGATCGCTGTTTCCCTGTATCAGAATGTAAACGGCACATGCACAACCTACTATGCACAGTACATGCTCGGCAACCCGGAAGGCATGGGAATCCTGCAGACAGCTGAGAAGATCCCGTGGATCATCGGCGTCATCATCCTGGCTCCGTTCATCAAGAAATTCGGTAAGAGAAACCTCGTCCTCGCAGGCGCAGTTCTCTGCATCGCATCCATGGCACTCGTTCTGATCGCACCGACAAGCTATCCGATGCTTCTGGCTGCAGCAGTTATGAGAGGCTTTGGTGAGGCTCCGTTCTACGGCTGCATCTTCACAATGCTGGCAGACGTCATCGAATACGGTCACTGGAAAACAGGACTCCGCGTCCACGCACTGGTCTTCTCCGCATTCACAGTCGGACAGAAACTCGGCGGCGGCCTCGCAGCATGGGCAATCGGACATCTAATGGAAGCTTCCGGCTTCACAGGCAAAGAAGTTGAGATCGCATCTGCAGTCTCCATGGTCAAGAACCTTTACATCTGGGGCACCATCCTCGCATGGGCACTGGTTGCAGTCCTGATGATCATCTATCACCTCGACAAGCAGTATGATACGATTATAACAGAGCTTGACGAAAGAGAGCGCGCGAAGGCTTAATTAAAAATACTGAAGCTCAGATTCAACAGTTCATCACAGGCACGCTCGCGCTACTTTCAGCTCGCAGCGGTACATAAGCTTCGCAAGACGAAGCCTTGCTCAGCAAGTACCGGCGGTCTCAAATCACCTGAGCCTGGAAATTTAATCTGCTATCCAGATACATTCAGAAAGGAAATACGCCATGTATACAAATTATGAAATCGAAAAAGTCACCCCGAGCGACCCATATTTCCCGCATTTCCACGGTGCGTTCGAGATCCCGGTGCAGGTTGGCACGCGAACCCGTCGTATGCTGGCGTATGTGCCGGAGCGCTGCCGCGAATCGACCGCCGGCGTGATCGTGATCGGTCCGGACGGCAAGAACGCGGACGAGCTGTTTCTGGAGAGTGAATGGAGAAGGATCGCGGACCAGGAAGAGACGAAAGAAAAGCTGATCGTTTTCTTCCTGGAGCCGGAAAACGGGAAATGGAATACGGAAGAAGCTTATGGTGCAGAAGGCGGCGATGTTGCATACATCAATGTGGCGGCAATGAAGGCATGTGAGCGCTTCTACTACTGTGTCCATGAGTCCAAAGTTTATGTGGCAGGCCTCGGCGAAGGCGGCGTTCTTGCAAATATGGCTGTCGCTGCAAACCCGGCATTTTATGCCGGCATCGCAACGGTCGGCGGCTCTGCTGTTTCCGAAAGCTATCTGAACAGCGCAAAGCAGGACTTCTGCACGATGCTGGACGGCTATGAAGATCCGGCACACCGCAAGAACATCCGCAAAGGCGATATTCCGGTGCCGGCATGGATGATCGACGATCCGGAAGCAAACTATACAACAGGAAAAAACACGATGCTCTCCTACTGGAAGGAAGCATGCGGCACAACGGACCAGGCACATCAGATTGATCCGGACTGTATCGAATACAGAAGAGCCAAAGAAACTGAATACCCGCTGAACCAGGACAAGGCAGCATACCGTGTGTGCAGCAGTTCCATCCCGGGTGCATCTGCTGATCTGGCAAATGCACTGACACGCCGGATCTGGAAGGACTTCCTCTTCCGTCAGCGCCGCTGGATGAGCTGCCCGGGCGGAGACCTCCGCGTAACCGCCGATCCGGTCCGGGATCTTCACACAGATTATTACTATCAGGAAATCGACGGTTGGATGCGTGAGTGGTACGTCTATGTGCCGGAATGTGTAAAAACCGCTTCTGCTGCAGATCCCGCAAAGAAGTTCCCGCTGATTCTGGCCATGCACGGATATACCTGTAACGGTGAAATCTACATCGGAAACAGCGGCTGGACCCGGGTCGCAGACAAATACGGATTTATCGTTGTATTCCCGACGGCTCTGTTCGCTCACGTGAACATGCCGGAGCAGGGACTGATGCCGGAATACGCACTGTTCCCTGCGTGGAATATTTTCCAGGAAGACGACCGGCCGGATGAGCTCAGCTTCTTCCGCCAGATGCTGAACCGGACAATCGAGACCTACCCGGCAGACGCTGACCATGTATTCGCGACCGGCCACTCCTGGGGATCTATGATGACCCAGATGCTCGGTCTGGGCATGGCAGACCGTCTCACAGCAATCGCACCGTGCTCCGGCGTATTCTTCGGCGGCGCATCGGAGATCATGACAAAGCTCCCGGATCTGAACAAATTCAATGACGTGCAGCTTCCGGTCTGGATGCACTGGGGCACCGAAGAAGAATGGCTGATCCCGAAGGATCCGCAGCATGACAACGAAACCGGCTTCACCATCGATATGTGGATGAAGCGGAACGGCAAGGAAGACATGATTCCGGAGAGCTGGCTCGACTACCCGATCGAACAGAACGGCAGATTCCTGGACCGCAAGGTTGAGAAAGAAGGAACCGCTCCGGTGTGGTTTACACAGGTTGACTACATGCCGCACGCAACGATGCCGGAAATGAGCTTCCGCATCTGGGAACAGTTCTTCAGCAGATTTCTGAAATAAACAAAAGACACGCGAACCTCTTAATAAATCAAACCAGATAAATCGCTAATCCCAAATCTATTTCACAAAAGGGAAGGCCGGAGCACATCCGCGTGCCCCGGCCTTCCCTTTTATTTCTCTTTGTTGTACGTCTCTGTGTACGGCACATCAGCCTTCTTCTGCAAAAGCTGCCTGCAACTTTTCTTTGATCTCCTTCATAGCAACCATATTCTTCAGACCGATTGCCTTGCCTGCCTTCTCCGCGTTCGGAAGCAGATCTGCACTGCAGATAAAGAGGTCTGCCGCGCCTTCCATGACGTCATCGATGGTGGAGTGAACAACTTCCACACCTGTGATGCCGAGCTGGTCCAGCGCCTTCTTTGCATTCATTTCCATTACGAAAGATGTTCCCAGTCCTGATCCGCAGAAGCACATGATTTTCTTGATAGCCATTGTAATTTCCTCCTGATTTTTTGATTTGCGATATATGATTGTTTTTATTTCGTCATCTGTTGATTATATTTCAGGATTACCCTGTATTCCGGGCATCCAGTATTTTACTGCTATTTTTTAAATAGATTATTCCGCTGCCTTTGTCTTTCTGCCGACGGTGTAGTTCCACACGATCGGGATCAGGAAGAGCACCAGCACGATCACGGTAAATGTATTGCCGCTGACGAAGCGCACAAGGTTTCCGAAGATGATGCCGACCAGCGTGAAGTCTGTGTCAGAAAAGGTTGTATTTGCAAATCCGAGTGCGCCGAGGACCGGATACAGGCCTGCTGCCAGAAAGGTTGCGATGATGCCGTGTACGAATGCACCTGCCACGCAGCCCTTCAGGCCGCCCGTCGCGTTGCCGCAGACACCTGCTGTCGCGCCGCAGAAGAAGTGCAGAACAGCGCCCGGAAGGATGATTGCGACTGCAAGTCCTGCATGTCCCATCAGTGCCAGGATGCCCATTGCCACGATGCCGCCGATAAAGGAGCAGAAGAATCCGATCAGAACTGCATTCGGTGCGAACGGGAAGACGATCGGGCAGTCCAGTGCCGGTTTTGCATTCGGGACCAGCTTCTCGGAAATACCCTTGAATGCCGGAACGATCTCGTTGATCAGCATGCGGACACCTGCGAGGACAACATAGATACCTGCTGAGAATGTGATGGAATTAATGATCGAGTACAGTACCCAGTTGCTTCCGTCAAAGATTTCTGCTGCCTCTGCCGGTGAGGAGAAGTTTGCAACACCAGCCACAACGATGTAGCATACGAACATTGCCAGTGCGATGGAAATCGTATTCTCACGCAAGAAGGAAAGACCCTGCGGGAAGTTTACGTCTTCTGTTGTCGTAGTGTCATCATTCTTACCGAACAGCTTTCCGATCTTTGCACTCAGCCAGTAGCAGCCGCTGCCGAAATGTCCGAGTGCCAGAGAGTCATCCTCTGTGATCTCACGCATGGTCGGCTGCATCAGCGCCGGGAAGACTGCCATGACAAGTCCCAGAAGGAGCGCGCCGGTAACGATCTGCTGAATACCTGCAAGACCGGCGATCTGTGTCAGTGCTGCAACCAGGCAGGACATATACAGTGCATGGTGGCCTGTCAGGAAGATATATTTCAGTTTTGAAAAACGCGCCAGCAGGATGTTAAAGCACATACCCAGCGCGAAGATGGATGCTGTCTGAACGGCAAACTGTGAAAGTGCCAGCGATGTGATCGCCTCATTGTTCGGGACAACGCCTTCCACATGGAATGCCAGCTGGAACAGATCTCCGAACGGGATGATTGCCTTCTGGACGACATCCGCGCCCGCATTCAACACGATAAATCCAAGAATTGTTTTAATGGTTCCCTTGACGCATGTCTGTGCATCTTTTTTCTGAAGCAGAAGTCCCAGCAGTGCAATCAGGCCTACAAAGATGGCCGGCGTGGACAAAATCTGCTGAATAAATGTCAGTACTCTTAACATGATAGTTTCCCTTTCCCCAAAGTCATTTTATCTTCTATTTTCTTTTCAATCACGATGTCTGCGCTCCACCGAGCGGAACGGTTATCCAAAATAATGGAACAATTCGTCTTCCGTTTCTGAAGCGAGGATCCCATTCAGAACCGCCTCGTCACCCAGTAGCTCGGACATCTGCATCAGAGCGTTCAGATGACTGTCTGAATCATTGGCAACCAGTGAGATAAACAGCCGGGCCGTCGCACTCTCCTCTTCAAATGCTACATCCTGCCGGAATAATGTCACTGCCATCTGTGTCTGAATCGCTCCCTGTTCCGGTCTGGCGTGCGGCAGGGCCACGTCATCCGCAATAATGATATAAGGTCCGAGTTTCTCCAGATTTTTGATAATCTCTTCTTTATAACGCGGCTCTGCATATCCGCCCTTTTCGAGCGGCAGAACCGAAATTCTGATTGCATCCCGCCAGTCATCTGCTTTCTCGCAGATCTGAACATTTTCACGTTTCAGCAAATCCATGGCGTATCTCCCTTCCTGATCCAGTCTCGAACGACGGCGCTCCGGGAGTCCGTGTGAAAGACTGTCTCTGTACCATTTTATCGTTTTTACTAATGTGTCATGACCGCGGTCAGCAGCTGTGTCACTTCGTTGTCCGTCGCTGCGTCGTGTGCTGCTTTCTGATTACATCCTGCCATATCCGATCCCGGAATAGAAGTCCAGAAAACGTAACGGCTTTGTGCAATGCGCTGTGGGGAAAGGGAATACAGCGTGCACAAATCAGCCGGGCAGGAGACCCGTCCATACTGTACAGGCCGGTGCGGAGACCTCGCAGAACCGTGCACCGCGAGCGATTCGGCTTCGTGATTTACGCGTTGTTTTCAGTTTCTGCAAGCATCTGCCTGACCACTGTGTAAATCTCTTCCTCCGATGCACAGCCCGCAAGCTTCTCTGCAAAATCCTCTTCGCCGACCAGCTTCAGCAGATCCTTGAGAATACGCAGATGCTTTTCCTGATCCTCTGCCGCCAGCAGAAATACTACTTTTGCTTTTCTGTTCTCCGAGAAAGCAGGCGGTGTTTCAAATACTGTCAGCGAAATATCCAGACAGTTCACGCCATCCTCCGGCTTTGCATGTGCCAGCAGAATCTCATCTGTCAGGAACATGTAGGGTCCGTAATACTGCAGCTGGGATATAATCACATCCAGATATTTCCGCTCAATGCTGCGATTCGCAAGCAGACTTCTGCCGGATTCACGCACACAGCTCTGCCAGGTATAGTCTCCGTGACAAATCCGGATTCTGGAAAGATCCAGCAGACTGAGCAGATCGTATTCCTCAGCCGCGTACTCACGGCTTCCTGTTACATTTCCCTGCAAGTAGTTCATCAGATCTTCCCGCAGCGCCTGGTGATGCTCTTTCGGGACATATTTGCTGACAATCTGAAACAGCTGCTTCTGCTGCAGGACAATCCGGTTCGGTGCCACGCGCCGATGGTTCAGAATCGCCTTTCTGTCAAACTCTGTCAGAACCGGGTGAACGGTAACAACCGGCACAACGCTGTTAATCTTGACTGTCGATATGATCAGGTCGCAGAAATTCTGTGCATTGACCAGATCAACTGCCGCAACGACATCCACGATTTCCGCGAACGGCAGGAGTTTCTGCACCTCTCTGCGGATCATATTTCCGGTTGATATTCCATTTACACAGACGATCAGAATCCGCAGGTGATCCGACTCAGCATCTGCAATTTTCAAAAATCCGCCGAAGTGAAGTGAGAGATATGCGATCTCACTGTCCGGCACCGGAATACCCGTCTGTTTCTCCCAGGAGCGGACTGCCTGCTTTGTAATTGCAAACAGATCCGGATATTCCTGCATAATGTTATCGCAAAGCTGATTTCCCAGCTGAATACCGAACCGGTAGCGGTACATAGACGTATTCAGATGAACAAACAGCGCCCGCTCCAGTTCCTCCGGATCATCAAAAACAACACAGGCTGTGCGCTCAAACTCTGAGATCAAGGTTTTCGTCAGATCATAAACCTCTGTATTGGATTCGCTCTCAAAAAACTCATCCGGAACCAGATTGACCCGGGATCCGAGCAGATGCAGTGTCAGATACAGCTGCTCCACCGGGGCAAGATCCGGGAAAAAACGCAGAACAAGCGCATACTCCTTTGACCGGATGATCTCCTCCTCTTTCAGGCCCTTAAAGGAGACCTGCCTGTAATGCAGATAGAGAAGCGGAATCAGGGCCGCAATTGATTCCAGAACACCGTCCACATACTTGATCCCGAGCGCCGTCTCCAGATTGCGGAGTTTTTCCAGATACCCCTGCGTCTCCTCCTTTTTCCAGAAACGGATCACGCCGCTCTGAAACAGCTCATAAAATTCATTGTAATAGAGCATGAAAAGCGCACGGATCCGAACGGCATCTCCGACCAGCCGGTATCCTGTTTTCGGCTGGTATTCCAGCTGCAGATCATAGATTGCAAGCAGTCTTGTCACCTCTTTGAGATCTGTCAGAATGGTGTTCCGGCTGACCTCAAAACATTCTGTGAGCTGCTCCAGATACACATTTTCCGGCACATAGGCAAAATAACAGATAATGATTTTTGCCCGCTCTTCCGGTGAAAAGATATAGATCTGCTGTTTGTCTGCTTCCAGCAGCTGATCAATCTGACCGCGTCCGGAAACAGGAAGAAATACACCCTTCTCCCTGACAATCTCCAGTGGCTCCAGTTTTGCCTGATCCAGCCAGATATTGACCTTGTCCATGTCATAATAGACCGTTCTGCGCGATACACCGAGTGCCTCCGCAAGCTGATTGACCGGCATATAGTCCGTCTGCTGCATCAGAACCTGCAGCAGCTGACGGCACCGTGCATTAATATATAGCAGCGCCAAATCCTTCACCTCCGTTTTAATACGTCTTCCCGGCGAATTTTCATCTCCGGAAATGATTCATTCGGAACCTTTTGGCAGTATTACATGTTTTGTCCGTCCGATTATCATCTTCCTATGCTGCAATTATACCGAATGTAAAATACAGGAACAACAGCGGCCGGACACAGATTCCTGCACACCGGATGTGCAAACGCTGTGCTGTTTTTTCATAGTCCGTTCTGTTTTTTCGTCTGTACAAAACCCGCAAATTCCGTATAATAAAAAAGAGTGCGCCTGCACTCACCCTGCACGAACCGAATCGCGGCGCAATCTTCTGTACCGCGGGCAGATTTAAATTCGCAGCACCCGAAAAGGAGGAACCCACCCATGATGATCCAGGATCTGGAAAACAACGAACGATTTTCAACCGATTACCTGAATACCGCACCGAAAAAAGGCGATCTTGCAGCGATCTTCAAGACGGTCGAGCGCGAAATTCTGATGGACACCGCAGAAGACGGCTCAATGCTGCTGCCGGATGCGACCCAATTCGCAGACTACTGGTTTGATCCAGAAGATGCGGACGCAGATAAAAAGGCAGCCGAAAAGGGCGGCCGCCTGGTCTATCTCTTTACGGTCACCGGCATCAGTTTTTATACCATGATCTATATGGGTGAAAAAACACCGGATTTCTCATTTACCGGCATGGAATTCCATCCGTTTAATTTTGACATTCTGCCGGTTCCGAGAAATGTTTTCTTCGGCGCAGAAACAGCTTTCCAGCTGGCAGGCTGGCTGCACGACAACCGCCACTGCGGACGCTGCGGCGGCCATATGACCGTTCATCCGAAGATGCGCTGTGTCAGATGTACCGAATGCGGCAACATGGTATTCCCGCGCATCAACCCGACTGTTATCATTGCGCCGGTTCATGATGACAAGATTCTGATGATCCGCTACCGCGGCCGCGAGGAAGACGGCTATGCAGGCACCGCGCTGATCGCAGGCTTTGTTGAAATCGGCGAGACTATTGAGGATGCTGTTAAGCGTGAGGTTATGGAGGAGTCCGGCCTCGTCGCCACCAACATCCGGTACTACAAGTCCCAGCCGTGGGGCTTCGGCGCCAACCTGATCTTCGGCGCATTCTGTGATATTGAGGGAAGTGCCGAGATCAACATCCACGATACCAACGAGATCGCGGAAGCTGCGTGGCTCACAAGAGATGAGATTCACAAGAAATACAATGGCGTATCCATTACCAATGAAATGGTTGCGCTGTTCAAATTCGGAGAAGATTTCGAGAACCATCTGGGCGAATAAATGAGTCAAGGAGAAACGTCCCCTTTGACTCATAAATGAACGATTGACTTTATTTATTTATAGCAGTAAACTTTTTATATAACAGTAAAGAACAGTAAATGATTTTCCAAACAGTAAAAAACAGTAAAACGCATCATAAATAGTCATATGAATTTACAGGAGTACAAATATGGCGCAGAATCCGTATTCTCTTATTTTCGGAAAAGAACCCGCTCAACTGATTTCACGTGCCGGACAAACAGCTGAAATTACAAACGCTTTTCGAAGTGAACCTCCAACACATCAGATTTTTATGATTACCGGTGTCCGGGGATCCGGCAAAACCGTTCTGATGACAGAAGTAACAAAGCAGCTAAAAAAAGACCATGACTGGATTGTCATCGAACTAAACCCGGACAGAGATATGCTCGTCAGTCTTGCCTCAAAGTTGAGCAGTGAAAATGCATTCGCAGCACTCTTTCAAAAATCAAACATTAATCTTTCATTTTTCGGGCTGGGACTTGAAGTTAACAATACTGCACCAATTACTGATATTGAAACAGCACTCAGTAAAATGCTGAAAGCACTTCAGCGGCACGGAAAAAAAATTCTTGTCACAGTCGACGAGGCTGTCAGCACACCTGCCATGCGGGAATTTGCCAGCGCTTTTCAAATTTTAATCCGGCAGGATCTTCCTCTTTTTCTGCTGATGACAGGACTCTATGATAACATCAATAAACTGCAAAATGAGAAAACGCTGACATTTCTGTACCGCGCACCGAAAATAGAAATAAGACCCCTTAATATCGGAACCATTGCTGCAAACTATAAGAGAAATTTCCACTTAAATGATCCCGAAGCCCTGGATATGGCCAAAAAAACAAGAGGCTATTCCTTTGCATTTCAGGTTCTGGGATATTTCACATGGGAGCACGGTGTCTTAAATGAAGAAGTTCTTGCTGACTACAAACTGTATTTAGAAGAGTATGTTTACGAAAAGATATGGTCAGAGTTGTCCGAAAATGACCGCAAACTTGCATACGGAATTGCTTCAGCCCCCAGCGGGCAAATCAGTGAAATAAGAGATTTTTTGAATATAGAAACCAATCAGTTTAATCCCTATAGAAAACGTCTGATCAAAAAGGGTCTGTTAAATGGCGATACACATGGCTATGTATTCTTTACGCTTCCGTTGTTCAATCAGTTTGTTCTGGAAAATTACGGTTTGTATGAATGAATTCAGCAGGGGACTCCCCCACTGAATTCATTACCGGTCGATCAGATCCTGATTGCCATCTCCGCGAGCCGCTTTCCGAGATCTTTTGCTTTGGCAAGATCTTCATCGAAATGTGCGTCGCGGTATGCCCGCTTCTCTTCCTCTGAGAACAGATCCATGTCATACCGGGAATAATCCTTGAACTGATACGTGTTGCAGATATAGAGCAATTCATTGTGCCCCATGATTGCCTGCATCGTATTTGCCGTATCAGAAAGAATTGCCGGATAATTCCAGTTTTCCATCATATCCTTCGGACAGTTCATAGTGTAAATCAGACCGGTCGGAATGACCTTGTCACGGATGACGATCTGCTTCCTGTCCTTCCACATATATGTTCCAACCGGGAAAAGCCACCGCTCCAGGAATGAGCGGACCTGTCCTGCCGGATAATTGTAGTATACCGGCGTTCCGACAATCACCATATCCGCTTCATTATAGTGCAGTCTTTAATTTGTTGTACAGTACGCAGTTTTTTCTGCGTAACTACATGTTTTATGAGATAATATGAAGTGACCTCACATTTGTAGCAACGTGGATTTACCTGTATACTTATGATCGTCGAAACCATTGGTAACAGGGATTACCGCATACAATATGATGAT
>JAFRGW010000095.1 GCA_017433615.1 Eubacterium sp. | reverse complement strand
TTTGCCGGAGCGCACCCTCTTCTGCGTTTTGAGAAGTAAGCAGGTATCATCAAAAAGTCCCGTCCCGGATGCGTGAAGCACCGGGGCGGGACTTGTGATATTAAAGGACTTGTAAAATCAGGAATTCAGTTCGCGTGAAGTCGGTCTGCGTCCGCGCCGGATGCGCCGCAGGAGACGGCGCAGCAGCGACGAAGACCAGTTGCCCAGCCGCGTCAGATAGCGGAAGACTGGTTCTGTGACAATTGAGAAAACGACGAACAGCATGATGCACCGCATGGACATTCCGGTAATTCCGAAAAGATTGTGCAGGAAGAACATGCTGAACATCAGCGCGATTACACAGCCGATCCAGATGGCCCATTTGAACTTGTCCATCGGCTTGCTGATCTGATAGAGGATCATAAAGCCGACGATTCCAAGCAGAATGGTTGATGCGGTTGAAATATCGACGGAACTGACATCGAAGATTTCACCGAAGATAACCAGGGAGCCGACAACAAGTGCATCTGTCAGGCCTGCGGGCAGTGCTTTAAGCAGGATATTGCTGATAAAGTGTCCGCGGATCAGGTTCCGGTTGGGGACCTGTGACAGGAAGAATGCCGGGATGCCGATCGTAAACATGCTGATCAGCGAAATCTGGGACGGCTTGATCGGATAGCTCAGGCTCACAGTGATTGAAAGCAGCGCAATCAGCAGTGAGAAAATGTTTTTGACAAGAAACAGGCTGCCTGAGCGCTCCATATTATTGACGACCTGCCGGCCTTCCATAACGACGTCCGGCATGCGGGCAAAATCAGATTCCAGAAGGACCAGCTGTGAAGCCTGTGCAGCGGCATCGCTGCCGGATGCCATTGCAACAGAGCAGTCGGCATCTTTCAGTGCAAGAACATCGTTGACACCGTCGCCGGTCATGGCAACGGTTCTTCCGGCTTTCTTGAGGCTGCGGACGAACTGCCGCTTCTGGTTCGGGGTTACACGTCCGAATACCGTAAATTGCTGAATGGCTTCATCGATATCCTTTTCTGTTTTCAGAAGAGAGGCATCAATGTAGCGGTCCGCATGGCGGATTCCCGCCTGCCGGGCAATTTCCGATACTGAGATTGGATTGTCACCGGAGATGACTTTGATCTCAACCCCCTGATCCGAGAAAAAGCGGAAGGTTGCCGGTGCGTCTTTGCGGATCGGGTTGGCAAGCAGTACCAGACAAAGCGGGGTGACAGGTGCGTGCAGAGCCTGTCCGTCCGGCGTGCCGTGATACTGACAGAAAACCAGTACGCGGTTACCCTTCCCGCTGTATTCCTCAATTTCTTCGCGATAGGAATCGTAAAGATCACGCAGGATAAATTCAGGTGCGCCCAGCACATAGGAACCGGTTGAGAATGTCACACTGCTGTATTTATAAGCGGAAGAGAATCCGGTTGTCTGCAAAGGTGAGAGACCGCCGGGCGCTGTAAAGTATGCCTGCATGGCAGCCATGGTAATGTTGTCTTTTGACTGGGCTGCTGCAAAATCACTGAGCATGCCTTCCAGCGGATCCATGCGGATCTCATCGTATCCATCCAGTGGAACAAACCCGGTCACCTTCATCTCGTTTTCTGTAATGGTTCCGGTCTTGTCAACACACAGGACATCTACCCGCGCCAGGGTTTCAATACACTTCATATCGTGTACGAGTACCTTCTTGACGGCAAGCTTGACAGCGCTGACGGCGAGCGTGACGCTGGCCAGAAGGAAGAGGCCTTCCGGAATCATGCCGATTACGGCGGCAACCATGGACGTGATGCTGTCTTTCAGGGATGCGGCCTGCAGATAGTACTGCTGGTAGAAGAGGATCGCACCGATCGGGATGATCAGAATGCCCAGAACGATCAGGAGGTGGTTCAGAGAGCGGACCATCTCAGACTGTTCGCCCTCGCGGGTCGCTTTTGCCTGGATCGTCAGTTTGGAGATGTAAGAGTCCGCGCCGACGTGTTCCAGACGTGCATAACAGCTGCCTGACACGATAAAACTGCCTGACATGAGGTGATCGCCGGGTCCTTTGATGATTTCGTCGGATTCACCGGTCAGCAGGGATTCGTTGACAGATACTTCCCCTTCGGCCACGACTGCATCCGCACAAATCTGATTGCCGGCACTGAACATGACAACGTCGTCCAGCACGAGATTTTCGGCCGGAACAGAACGGATCCGTCCCTCGCGCACAACAGATGCTTTCGGGGCATTCAGAACAGAAAGCTCCTCCAGGGTTTTCTTTGCCCGCAGCTCCTGGATAATACCGATCAGTGTATTGGCGATGATGACCGGCAGAAATGTCAGATCCCGGAAGGATCCGACCATTACCAGTAAAAAGGTGAGCAGCAGGAAAATCAGGTTGAAGTAGGTCAGAACATTGCTTCGGATGATTTCTGCAGTTGTTTTTGCAGGCGGATCTACGGAACAGTTGTCCCATCCGTTTTCCCGGTACAGATGCACCTGCTCTTTTGTGAGACCCTGATGGACATCAGGGGTGAAGCGCTCCATTTCCCGTCGCGCAGGAACCTGGGCGGAAGCGCTGCGGCTGCTTCGTTTCATGGCAACAAACTCCTTAAAAAGAAAGTATCTTCAGAATAAAATACCTTAATCAGTTACCAGTTCCAGTCCGGAAATGTCAGGCGGAGCCATCAGTGAATAATTGGTATAGTAAACGACAAAGCCAGGCTTTGCACCGCCCGGTTTCCGCAGGTTTTTACGTTCGGTATAATCAATTTCAACTTTTGGTGCCTGCCTGCCCTTTGAGTACCAGGCAGCGAGTCTTCCGGCGTCTTCAAAAACGGAATCCGGCAGTTCTCTTCCGCCGCTTTTGACAATCACATGGGAACCGGGCATGTTTTTGGCGTGGAACCACCAGTCATTTCCTGATGCAATCTGGAAGGATACCTGTTCATTCTGATAGTTGTTTTTTCCGACATAGATATCATAGCCGGTCCGGGTCCGGTAATGAAGAACCGGTGCTGCGGCTGTTTTCTTCTTACTTTGCTTTCCGCCGGTATGTTTCCGGCGGACATATCCATAAGTTTCCAGTTCGTCGCGGATCTGCTGCAGATCCGCTTCTGTCTCGGCAAGATCCAGTGATGTCCGGATGCTCTCGAGATGAGAGACTTCCTCCCGGGTCTGTACCAGGCGGCACTCCAGATCTGCGGCAGTACGCTTCAGCTTTGTATACCGTGCGAAATAGTGTTTTGCATTTTCACCCGCAGACAGCTGCGGGTCCAGCGGAATCGTGATGGTCTCGCCGGTGTAGTAATTCAGCGCATCCAGAGAGCGGGCGCCTTCCTCTGCTGAATATCCGTAGGTGTTCAGCAGTTCCCCGTAGATACGGAAGGTCTCCCGTTTTTCCGTGTCCTGCATTTGCTTCTGCTGCAGACTGAGTTTCTTGGATGCCCGTTCCAGCAGCGTACCCGTAATATGCCTGAGGTCCGTGGATTTCTGGCGGATGCGCGTCTGCTTTTCTTTTTCCGCGTAAAAGGTGACGAGCAGACGTGAAACGGAATCATATGGAACACACCTGTCCTCAATGCGGTGCCGCAGTTCAAACGGTGCATAGGCCTCGGGAACAGCGCCCCGGTAATAGATGCAGGGCGAGAAGATGCCGTCAGCAGCATCTTCCAGAAACAGATGCAGGGTGTGAATCAGATGAAGCTTTTCCGGCTCAGTCAGAGATTCAGCAGCTGCGCCGCCGTCAATCGAGGCTCTGAAACATACTTCTTCGGCCGCCTGCGGAGAAAAACCCGTCAGCGAAGTATAGATTGCCTTAGCCAGCGGTGCAGGCTTTGAAAAGACTGCTTTCCCGAGATCCTCCTCAGAAGCACCTGCCGGATTCAGTTTATTCTGCGTGTCCGGTATGAACCAGGTGCGGCCTGGAAGTACTTCGCGCACCGAACTGACATGAAACGGTACGCGCCTGATGGCATCAATGATCACATTGTCAGGATCTGTGAAGATAATGTTGCTGTATTTTCCCATCAGTTCAACACGGAGAAATCTGGTAACAAGATCCCCGAGTTCATTGCGGTGCTCAATTTCAAATGAGAGAATCCGTTCCAGTCCGGGCTGCGACACGGACAGGATTCTGCCGCCGCCGATGTGTTTGCGCAGCAGCATGCAGAAGTTCGGTGCAGCTGCCGGTGCCGGCTGATTTTCATTTGTCAGATAAATCAGAGGAAGTGACGGGCTCGCGGAGATGGCAAGCCGGAACGTTTCGCTCTGGTTTTTTATGGTCAGAAGCAGTGCATCTGCTTCGGGCTGTATGATTTTTGCAAGTCTGCCGCCGGTGAGCTTCTCAGCAAGCTCCTGCCGGATGGCACGGACCATAAATCCGTCAAATGCCATAATGATAGCTCCTTGAAGACAAGTTTGGTTTTGCACATTCCGCGCATGAATGAAGTCACGCGTATTCTGCGCGAAGAATGAATTGGTTCAGTCCGGTTCTGAAAAGAATGAGGAACAGGGACAATACCGAAAATATGATATCACGGATTGCAGCGTGCTGCACGTAAAATTTCATATGATGCACATGTGCGCAGCGCAGTCTGCACACGCTTAAAGATCGCGATTGAACTTGACGCCCGATTTTACATCCCTTATAATGAGAATACTGTGTATAATACTGCACAAATTTAAGGACGGGATGCATCCGTCCGAATCTTGTTTTCAGGGGTGTTTTTATGATCAACAGTATGACTGGTTTCGGCCGTGCCGAGTTATTGAACAGCGACCGGAAAATCATCGTGGAAATCAAATCTGTCAACCACCGCTATCTCGACTACAATATCAAGATGCCGCGCCGCTTCAACAAGCTGGATCCGTTTATCAGGACGGTACTAAAAGATTATATGAAACGCGGCAAGGTTGATGTATTTCTTACTTATGAAGAATATGAGAATGAAGCAGCTGCGCTGAAGTATAATCACAGTCTGGCGGCACAGTATGTCGAGCGGGCGGCGCAGATTGCAGAGGAGTTTCATCTGCCGAACGATATGACAGTTTCAAGGCTGATGCATTTCCAGGACATTCTTCACACAGAGGATGCAGAAGCCGATGAAGAAAAACTGAAAACGCAGATCGAAGAAGTACTGCGTGCGGCAGGCGAACAGTTCCGTCAGGCACGTATGCGGGAAGGAGAAGCGCTGAAGGCGGATCTCCTGGAAAAACTGGATCATATGGACCGGATCGTCGCGCTGATTATCGAGCGGGAACCGGAGATTCAGGCAGAGTACCGGAAAAAACTCGAGACCAAAACAGCGGAACTTCTCGGAGAGGCAGGGATTGACGAGAGCAGGATTGCAGCGGAAGTCGTAATTTTTGCAGACAAGATCAGCACCGATGAAGAGACGGTCCGTCTGAAGAGTCACATCGAAAATATGCGCAAAGAACTGAACGGTGGCGGGTCCGTCGGCAGAAAACTGGATTTCCTCGCGCAGGAGATGAACCGTGAGGCAAACACCATTCTGTCAAAAGCGAATGACACAATGACATCAGATTACGGGATCGAATTAAAGACAGAGATCGAAAAGATCCGCGAACAGATCCAGAATATCGAGTAAGCGGAGGAAGATATGTCTGTCCTGATCAATATCGGGTTTGGAAACACAGTAAACAGTGATAAAGTTCTGGCTGTTGTCGGTCCGGATGCGGCGCCGGTTCGGCGGATGATCACATCTGCAAGAGAAGGCGGCATGCTGATTGATGCAACACAGGGGCGGAAGACAAAGGCAGTGATTGTGCTGGAAGACGGCAGACTTCTGTTGTCGGCACTGCAGCCTGAGACCGTTACAAAGCGCTTCAATGCCGGGGCGGCGGTTCCCGGCGGCCAGGAGGAGGACTTGATCGAATGAAGCAGAAAGGCGTACTGGCAATTGTATCCGGTTTTGCCGGTTCCGGAAAGGGAACCCTGATGAAACTGCTGCTGGAGCGGCATGACAACTACGCGCTGTCTGTTTCCGCAACAACGCGGCAGCCGCGGGAAGGCGAACAGGACGGCAGAGAATACTTTTTCAAAACAAAAGAAGAATTCGAGGAGATGATCCGGGAAAATGCATTTCTGGAGTATGCCGCTTATGTCGGGAATTATTACGGCACACCGCGCTTCTATGTTGAAGAGCAGCTTGCGGCAGGAAGAGATGTAATTCTGGAGATCGAGATCCAGGGCGCACTGAAAGTCAAGGAAATGATTCCGGAGACGGTCCTGATCTTTGTCACGCCGCCGGATGCGGAAGAACTGCAGAAGCGGCTGGTGGGACGCGGTACAGAAACCGAAGAAGTCGTTCGCGCAAGGCTCCGGCGCGCGGTTGAGGAGGCAGAAGAGATGTCATCCTACGACTATATTCTGGTCAATGATGATCTGGAAGAGACGACAGAGCAGCTGCATGCAATTGTACAGAGCGCGCGGTTTGCTACGGAGCGGCAGGCTGCATTTTTAGAGACAATTAAGAAGAGTCTCGCGGAACTGACTGCAGGATTTGCAGAATAAATAAGAGAAGTTTGAGAGCGGGATTCTGTTTTCCCGCCGGCAGAAGAAAGATTAAGGAGGAAACAGAATATGATGATTCATCCTTCCTATAAGGAAATGATCAGCAAAATAAATGAAGGTCTTGATATGGATGAAGCGCCTCTTGTGACCAGCCGTTATTCAATCGTAATAGCGGCGGCAAAACGCGCGCGGCAGCTGATTGCCGGCGATGAGCCGCTGGTAATCAACAAGGACAATGAGAAGGCCCTCTCCACAGCAATTAAGGAGATCTACGAAGATCAGGTACATATTCTTCGCGGGGATTCTGTTGTTGAAGAGGCAGACACAGAAGGTGATGCGGATGAGGCGGACGCAGCTGTGACAGAAGCGGACGCAGATACAGCTGCGGAACAGGAAATGGACGGCGCCCCGGAAACAGATGCAGACGGAGTCGATGCGGAAGAATGATCCAGTTGTATTTTGCCTCACTGGGCTGTGATAAAAATCTGGTTGACACAGAGCATATGCTCGGATCTCTGGATCCGGGCAGATATGCTGTGACCAATGACGAAGAAGCAGCAGATGTGATTGTTATTAACACCTGCTGCTTTATTGATGATGCAAAAGAAGAGAGTATCGATACCATTCTGGAACTGGCAGCGTGGAAAAAAACCGGAAAATGCAGGTCTCTGATTGTGGCAGGGTGTCTGGCAGAGCGGTACAGGGAAGAGGTTCTGCAGGAGCTGCCTGAAGTGGATGCGATCCTCGGGACCGGAAGCTTTTACAGGCTCGGGGAAGCGATCGAGGAAACGCTTGCCGGAAAGAAGGCAGTCTGGCTGGAGCCCATGAAGAAAACAGAACCGGGAAAGGAGCAGAAGGCATCTGTGCCGGATCCGGACAAGCTGTTTCAGCTGGCCGCAGAAAAGACCAGATCCGAAGTACGTTCTGACGGCCGGCAGGCACGCCGCGTCAGAATGCACGCCGGTGCCTATGGGTACCTGAAGATTGCAGAAGGCTGTAATAAACACTGTACTTACTGTGTGATTCCCAGAATCCGCGGCGCTTACCGGAGTATTCCGATGGAGGAGCTTCTCGCGGAAGCGCGGGAACTCGCCGGGAGCGGTGTGCGGGAGCTGATTGTAATCGCGCAGGAGACGACATATTACGGCGTTGATTATTATAAGAAGAAAATGCTGCATGTTCTGCTGGAGCGTCTCTGTGAGATCGAAGAATTTCACTGGATCCGGATTCTCTACTGTTATCCGGAAGAGATTTATCCGGAAATGATTGAAGTCATGAAGAAACACAGCGGCAGAATCCTGCCGTATCTGGATCTTCCGATTCAGCATGCAGACGATGCGGTGCTGAAAAGAATGGGACGCAGGACAACGCATGCAGAGCTGGTTTCCGTGATTCAGAATCTGCGCAGGGAGCTGCCGGATATTGCGCTGCGCACGACCCTGATCAGCGGATTTCCCGGCGAGACCGAAGAACAGCATCAGAATCTGCTGGCCTTTGTCAGAGAAATCCGGTTTGACCGTCTTGGCGTATTTGCCTATTCACAGGAGGAAGGAACGCCGGCCGCAGCTATGGAAGAACAGATTCCGGAAGAAGTAAAACAGCGGCGGCGCGGGGAACTTCTCGCGGCACAGCAGGAGATTTCTCTTGCAAACGGACAGAAGCGGATCGGCAGCGAACTGGAAGTGCAGATTGACGGATACCTTCCGGAAGACGGCGTCTATGTCGCCCGGACCTATGCAGATGCACCGGATGTCGACGGGTACCTGTTCCTGGAGGCTGATGCATCTTTGAATACCGGCGACTTTGTCCGTGCCCGCGTGACCGGTGCGATGGAGTACGATCTCACCGGTGAGATCATAGAGGAAGAAGTCTGAAAGGATGGGAGAAGAAGATGAATTTACCCAATAAGCTGACGATGCTTCGGATGGCGATGATTCCTGTGTTTGTGATTTTTATGATGGTGCCGCTCGCAGCGGGGCGCTATATCGCGCTGGCTGTTTTTATTGCGGCAAGCCTCACCGATACAGCAGACGGATACATCGCGAGGAAATACAATCTGGTAACAGATTTCGGAAAGTTTATGGATCCGCTTGCAGACAAGCTGCTGGTTTGCTCTGCGATGATCTGTCTGGTTCATACAGATGAGATCCCGTTCTGGATTGTCATTATTATCATTGCCCGTGAGTTTATCATCAGCGGTTTCCGTCTGGTGGCAGCAGATAACGGAATCGTGATTGCGGCAAGTATGTGGGGCAAGGTAAAAACCGTCTGCCAGATGGTTATGGTAATCGTAATTCTTCTGGATCTTCCGCAGCTGCATCTTCTGGAAGTAATTCTGATCTATGCATCACTAGTACTGACAGTTGTATCACTGGTAGATTACATGGCAAAGAACTGGCACGTGCTCGGGACCGAACGATAAATCGGGATTTGTACAACAGAAAGGATAGCGTTAAAGATGGAAAAAATAAAGATGACAACCCCGCTGGTGGAGATGGACGGCGTTGAGATGACCCGCATTATCTGGCAGATGCTGAAAGATGAGCTGATCCTGCCGTTTGTCGATCTGAAGAGCGAGTATTATGATCTCGGTCTGAAACACCGCGACGAGACAGAAGATCAGGTGACTGTTGATGCGGCAAATGCGACAAAGCAGTACGGTGTTGCTGTAAAATGCGCAACCATCACACCGAACGCAGCCCGCGTAGAGGAATACAATCTTCACAATATGTGGAAAAGTCCGAACGGCACCATTCGTGCAATTCTGGACGGAACCGTGTTCCGCACCCCGATTACCGTAAAAGGAATCACCCCGACAGTCAGCTGCTGGAAAAAGCCGATTACAATTGCCAGACATGCCTATGGTGATATTTACCGCGATGTAGAAATGGTAATTGACCGCCCGGGAAAAGTTGTCATGACATTTCTTCCGGAGGACGGCTCCGAAGAGAAGATGATTACAGTTCATAATTTTGATGCGCCGGGTGTCGTACTGGGTCAGCACAATCTGGATGCATCCATCAGCAGCTTTGCAAGAAGCTGTTTTGAATATGCGTTGTCAGAAGAGAAGGATTTGTGGTTTGCTTCCAAGGATACGATCTCAAAGCAGTATGATCACCGCTTCAAGGACATTTTCCAGGAAATCTTCGATGTCGAATACAAAGAGGCATTTGAGAAGAAAGGCATTACCTATTTCTATACGCTGATTGATGATGCGGTTGCACGGGTAATGAAATCGGAAGGCGGATTTATCTGGGCCTGCAAGAATTATGACGGCGATGTGATGAGTGATATGATTTCTTCTGCATGCGGATCCCTTGCGATGATGACATCCGTACTGGTCTCCCCGAACGGTTACTATGAGTATGAGGCAGCACACGGCACCGTACAGCGTCACTACTACAATCACCTGAAGGGAGAGGAGACATCCACGAACTCAGTAGCCACCATCTTTGCATGGAGTGGCGCATTCCGGAAACGTGGTGAGCTGGATCAGCTCCCGGAGCTGTGTCACTATGCCGACAAACTTGAACAGGCAACGATCGAGACCATCGAGTCCGGAAAAATGACGAAGGATCTCATTCGTATTACAACGCTTGAGAATCCGGAGACACTCAGCACCGGCGACTTCATCAAAGCTGTGCGCGAGCGCCTGGACGAGATCCTGTAAATTAAGATTTGCCGGAAAGGAGACAGGGGACGGTTCTCTGTCTCCTTTTTGAATAGACAGGATGCATTTTTCGCACAGCTCATGCAGAATTCGCTGCTTTAGAAAAGGCATTCTGATGCAGGCGCTTACACGACTACAACTACAACAATCCCCGATTTATGAGGTGGTGATATGAAGAATAACATGAATGAACAGCTCGTGCAGCTGCTGCGTGAAAAGAATATGACGGTCACAACCGTGGAATCCCTTACGGCTGGTCTGATTTCTGCAACGATTGTGGATGTTGCGGGGGCATCAGACGTTTTGAAAGAAGCATATGTCACGTACTGCGATGAGGCCAAGCATAAGCTGGCGGGCGTTTCGGAAGAGACGCTTCGCAGATATACGGCTGTCAGTGAACAGACGGCGCGGGAGATGGCAGAGGGCGGTGCGCAGGCCGCGGAAGCGGATGTGGCGATTTCAGCAACCGGCCTGGCGGGACCTGACGGCGGAACGCCTGATTGCCCGGTCGGAACGGTATACATCGGCTGTGCCGCTGCAGGGAGGACCGAGGTCAGAGAACTGCATCTTAGCGGAGAGCGGAGAGAAATCCGGGAAGCTGCAGTGCAGGAAGCAATTGCACTTGCATGCAGGATGGTGGAGAAAATGTAAAAATACTTCTGGTGCAGGTATTTGGATTTTTTTCTTTGCAGGCGCTTGATATGCTTTCGGCGTGGCATGGAAAGTCAGGTATATGCGAATCATATATCTGCATCAGATAAGAGTATTATGCAATTTGGGCATTCATTTGTATGATAAACAGGTAACGGTTTTCTAATCATCAGAAATAAAAAAGATTCAATCATTAACTGTGAGTACCTCAGGCAGTATTCAGAAGGGAGCAGCACATGGTTAAAACAAATCACGATTATCAGAATCTTCAGGGAAGTTATCTGTTTTCTACAATTGCAAAGAAAGTTGCGGCATATGGTGAAAGTCATCCGGACCGTGTCGGACAGGTAATCCGCCTGGGAATCGGGGATGTGACGCAGCCGATTGCTCCGTCTATTATCCGTGCGATGCATGAAGCGGTTGATGAAATGGCTGATGCAGCTACATTCAGAGGGTACGCGCCTGATCTCGGGTATGAATTTCTGCGCAGCGCCATTGCAGATGAATATAAGAGTCGCGGGTGTGACGTTGCAGCCGATGAAGTATTTGTATCAGACGGCGCAAAATGTGATTCGGGCAATATCCAGGAAATCTTCAGTCACGATGCCAGAATCGCAGTATGTGATCCGGTGTATCCGGTCTATGTGGACTCCAATGTCATGGCGGGACGGTCCGGGAAATGGGATCCGGCGCGTCAGTGTTACGAAAACTTCATTTATATGCCATGTACGGAAGAAAACGGATTTGCACCGGAGCTGCCGGAGCAGGAGCCGGATGTCATCTATCTCTGTTTCCCGAACAACCCGACCGGTGCGACCATCAGAAAAGAACAGCTGCAGGAGTGGGTGGATTACGCAAACCGGATTCATGCGGTCATTCTCTACGATGCGGCGTATGAGGCATACATCTCCGAACCGGATGTTCCTCATTCTATCTATGAATGTGAGGGTGCCCGCACCTGTGCAATTGAGATCCGCAGCTTCTCTAAAAACGCCGGATTTACAGGCGTCCGTCTCGGCTTTACCGTCATTCCGAAAGAACTGACAGATGCTGACGGCATCGCGCTGCATGGTCTGTGGGCGCGGCGTCATGGCACAAAGTACAATGGCGCGCCATACATCATTCAGAAGGCAGGCCTTGCTGTCTATTCACCGGAAGGACAGAAAGAAATCAAAGAGCAGGTCGCCTATTACATGAACAATGCCAAAATCATTTACAACGGCCTGAAAAAAGCCGGCTATTCCGTATCCGGCGGTGTCAATGCACCGTACATCTGGCTGAAGACACCGGCGGGCATGACTTCCTGGGATTTCTTCGATGATCTGCTGGAGCGTTTGAATATCGTCGGCACGCCGGGATCCGGATTCGGATCGCACGGAGAGGGCTACTTCCGCCTGACAGCTTTCGGTTCCTACGAGAAGACGAAAGAGGCGGTGGACCGGATTGTGGCGGGCAGCAGCCATTAGTACCTTCTGCAGTTGAAGAACAGGCTGAGACAAACAATTTCTTCTCCGGACATCCGCAACGCCGGCACTTAACGAACACGAGCCCTGGCGAAGTGTGAGTTTAGTACCGCTGCGTGAGGACCGGAGTGCGAACGGTCCGGGAGGAGAAATCTGTTTGACGATGCCGTCCTCTTCGACAAACCCC
>JAFRGW010000094.1 GCA_017433615.1 Eubacterium sp. | reverse complement strand
GGGGTTTGTCGAAGAGGACGGCATCGTCAAACAGATTTCTCCTCCCGGACCGTTCGCACTCCGGTCCTCACGCAGCGGTACTAAACTCACACTTCGCCAGGGCTCGTGTTCGTTAAGTGCCGGCGTTGCGGATGTCCGGAGGAGAAATTGTTTGTCTCAGCCTGTTCTTCGTCGTGCGTAGAAAGAGACAACAAACAACTCGACAAACTCCGATTTATTTACCAAGACAGAATCCCGAGAAAATCTCATTCACCAGATCTTCGCTGACATCTGCGCCGATAATTCTGCCAAGTGCATCGCATGCCTCCATTAAATCAATGGAGAAGAAGTCTTCCGGCATACCGTTTCTGATACTTTCCTGTACCAGCGTCAGACTGTCTGCAGCTTCCTGCAGTGCACGCGTATGACGCGCGTTTGTGATATATATTTCATCATTTTGTCTGATTTCACCGGAAAAAAACATGCTCCGGATACAATTTTCCAGCTGTGTAAATCCTTCTCTCTGTTTTGCAGATATTTCAAGGATCGTACATTCGGTATATTTGCTGATTTCCTTTTTGGTGACAGCCGTTTCCAGATCACTTTTATTCAGCAGAACGATTGCTTTCTTTCCCTGAATCATCCGGAAAATGTCATAGTCATTTTCATCAAGCTGTTCGGAACTGTCAACAACATACAGAATCAGATCTGCGTCTTCTGCATGCGAACGAGCGCGGGAGATGCCGATTTGCTCAATCCGGTCATCTGATTTGCGGATTCCTGCCGTATCCAGGAGACGCAGCGCAATTCCCCCGAATGACACCTGATCCTCAAGCACATCCCTCGTCGTACCGGCGATATCCGTCACGATGGCGGTTTCTTCACCGGTCAATGCATTGAGAAGCGATGATTTTCCGGCATTTGGTCTTCCGATAATAACGGTTTTAATTCCCTCGCGGATCATTTTACCGGAGTCAGAAGATCTTATCAGTTCTTCGATCTGTTGCTTTTGCTCTGAAACAATCGAATCCAGTTCCGACAGGTGTCCCCCCATATCGATATGTTCCGGATCGTCCAGAGCCGCCTCTATAAATGCAGTTTCATGAAGCAGTTTTTGCCTGATTTCACGGATCCTTCCGGAGAGCGATCCGGAAAGCTGGCGGACAGAAGACTGCAGCGCATATTGATTCTTTGCGGAAATAATATCCATGACAGCCTCAGCCTGAGAAAGATCAATCCGCCCGTTCAGAAAAGCACGTTTCGTAAACTCACCGGGCTCCGCAGGTCTGACCCCTGTCTGCAAAACAGCGTCCAGCACCTTCCGCGCCGCAAAAACACCACCGTGACAGTCGATCTCAACGACATCCTCCCGTGTGAATGTATGCGGTGCTTTCATCAGCATGATCAGAACTTCATCAACCAAATCCGTCTGTGCCGGCTCCCCGTCAGAACTTTGCAATTGTCTGATCCATCCATAATGAATGGTATTCGCAGCCTGTTCTGTCAGTTTTTTTCCTGCAGGAGAAACAAAAATCTGCTCCACTGCATTTACCGCATCCGGGCCGCTGACCCTGATTACCGCAATTCCTGCAGCCGAAGCAGCCGTTGAGATCGCTGCAATTGTATCTTCATATCGGCTCATTCTGAATCCTCCCGCAAAAAACCTCATCCATGTCCCATTTATTCGCATACGATTTTACAAAATCGTGGTAATTCTTTCAACTATATTTTCTTTTCATCAAAAGGGAGACAGGGGACGGTTCTCTGTCTCCTGTTATCCCTTATAACATGAAACTGGATATCATTTCCAAAGCAGCGAATTCCACCTGAGCTGCGTGGAAATTGTATCCTGTTTCATGTGATGCCAATAAAAAAACAGGAGACAGAGAACCGTCCCCTGTCTCCTGTTATCTCTCGTATCTGCCGGAACGCTCAGACCGTTCAAAGCGTGCCGGTGTGACAACAACGTAGCGATAAGGCTCATTACCTTCACTGTGTGTCTCTACGAACCGGTTGCTCTGCAGACTGGAATGAATAATCCGTCTTTCATAAGGATTCATTGGCTCCAGAGATACCGGTTTTCTTGTCTTTTTAACCTTGCGGGCAATGTTTGACGCAAGGTTTTCAAGTGTCTCTTTTCTGCGGCGTCTGTAATCTTCCGTATCGAGCTTGATTCTTACGAAGTGCTTCTGATCACGGTTTACAACCAGGCTGGTCAGATACTGAAGAGAATCAAGTGTCTGGCCGCGCTTGCCGATCAGAATACCCATATCTTCTCCGGCAAAATCAATATTCAGTGCATCTGCTTCCTGTTCATAGTCGATTGTAATATCGACCGGAAGGTCCATTGCCTTGAATACACTGTCGAGGAACTTGGAAGCGGAAGCCTTCATGGCAATAATATCTTCCTCTGAACGCTCCGGCTTTTCTTCCTCAGATTTCTTTTCTGCATGATCAGCCGCATCTGAAGATGCTGTATCTTCTTTTTCTGCTGTCTGCGCTTTAGCAGCCAGTGCCTCCTGAACGGCTTCTTTCTTTTCTTCTGCCGGTTCTTCAGCTGCTTTCTTCTCATCTTCAGAAATTGCTTCTCTGACTGACTCCTTCAGAACTTCCTCTGCAGCTGACATCTCAACTTCAGCAGGCTCTTCTTTCTTGCGTGCAAGAATTACCGCAGGTTTTGCTCCGATTCCGAGAAAACCGCTGCTGCCTTCACTGACTACCTTATAGTCAAGGCGGTCACTGGAAACTCCGAGATCAATGCAGGCTTTTGTAATTGCTTCTTCTTTTGTTTTTGCCTGAATTTCAATAAAATCCATCACGAAGACCCCCTGTTATTTCTTCTTATTACCCTTGCGGCCGTTCTTCTCATCAAAGCGCGCAACCATATTGGCCTTTGCTGTGATGCTGTCTTCCGGCGCATTCTTTGCTGCTTCGGAATAATTAACTTCCGCTTTGTCCAGATCTTTATATTTCGGATCTGCAATTTTTCTTACGTTCTTATGCGCAGTACTGGTAATCGTACTCTGACCTGAAGCCTGCGCCTGCCGGTTCTGACGAGTTACGCCCTGCTTTTCAGCTTTCTTTGCCTGCTTAGCTTTTGCCTTTTCAATGAGTTCATTTGCATCCATCTTCGCAATCCGCTGGTTGATGACAACCTGCTGTACGCTTCGGATAAGTGCACCGGCAATCCAGTAAATACCGATACCCATTGAAAATGTAGCACACAAGAATGCAGAGAAGATCGGCATGGTCAGATTCATGGTACGCATAGAACTGTCCATTGCAGCATTGTCCCCGCCTGTAGAGGCCTGCGGCATCAGCTTATAGTTCAGCCACTGGGTAAACCATGCGAGAACCGGAACAAGAACCGCAATCAGAAGCAGAAGCCATGAGTGGCTTGTAAAACTGCTGCGGATTACATCCCACGGTGATTCTGAAATATTAATTCCGAGGAAATTGTTGATCTTCGCGCTGTAATTGCTTACATCAGTAATCTGTGTACTGAGTGAAGAAAAATATCCGTCTGAAGCAAGCAGTTTATACTGTGAGGGCTTCAGAAGATATAAAAAGTCCGTAATCTGGTTCAGCGTCGGTTCGTCACTGAAGCGGACTCCGCGGACCGAACTTTCTTCGATAAATTTCTGCAGCAGAGCAGCAGAGCCGGAAGTTGCCTGGATCTGTTCTGCCAGCTGTTTGAAAATATCACCGACACGTGTGATATAGCCCGGAATCTTGTAAATAACCTGATACAGCGCAAACAGAAGCGGCATCTGGATCGCCAGTGTCACACAACTGCCTGACATGGAAACACCGTATTTACTGTAAAGATCCTGTGTTTCCTGCTGCATCGCCATACGGGATGCCTGGTCATTTTTACCTCTGTATTTCTGCTGAATCTTCTGCAGTTCCGGGTTGACAACACTCATCATTTTGGAATTCTTCTGCTGTTTGATCTGCAGCGGTGTCATTGCAAGATATACGATAACCGTATACAGAATAATCGCAAGACCGATATTCGCATAACTTACCTTTTCACCGAAGATGACAACAGAATTTCCAAACGCATGAATATTGATGTACGCGAGACCCTCATAGATGCCGTTCATAATCAGGCCGAGCAGTCTTGCGATCCATCCGATAATCGGAGTTGTTGACTTTGTTAATAAAAGTTCCAATTTAATCTCCTTTTTTATACTTGCAGCTTACGGCACCGGGTCGTATCCGCCTTTTGAAAAGGGGTTACATCTCAGAATTCTCCAAATAGCCAGTAAGCCTCCCTTCAGGGCACCGTATTTTTCAATGGCCTCAAGGCCATAACAGGAACACGTTGGATAGTAGGGACACTTCGTGCTCTTCAACGGTGATATGTGCTTTTGGTAAAACCGGATCAGACGAATCAATACATATTTCATCCTGTTCTTTCAACCTCCAGCAGATGATGCTTTGCGGCAAGCTGTAACATTGCACGCTCAATCTCAGCATACGTGCAGTCCCTTGCATGTACTCTTGCGACAACCACCACATCATAACCGATGCGGTATTCTTCCTCATGCAGACGATAACTCTCCCGGACCAGTCTTGTCAGATGATGGCGCACAACACTGTTTCCCACCTTCTTGCTGACAGAGATTCCAATCCGGTTTCTGGCAAGATCATTTCTTCTCACGTACATTACCAGGTTTTTATTTGCATGTGATCTGCCCGTTCGGTAAACCTTCCGGAAATCGTTATTCATTTTGAGGCTCTCTGAATTACGCATGGTTTTTAATATAACAAGAAAGACCACATCTCTGCGGTCTTTACACTCTGGTTAAGCTGATAAACTCTTTCTGCCTTTCAGTCTTCTGGCAGCTAATACCTTTCTTCCGCCCTTCGTACTCATTCTTTTACGAAAGCCATGAACTCTCTTTCTGGAAAGCTTCTTCGGCTGAAATGTCATTTTCACGGTCCCTACACCTCCTTTTTTACTCTGGATTATGTACAGAGAATAACATCCTCATTATATGCACAAACACCTTTTGCGTCAAGGAATTTCTTTGTGTTTTTTTTTCAGTTTTTTTGTGATACTATATAAAAGGAATATTTTGTTCATCAGGCACAAAATATAGTTTTAAGAAAAGAGTTTATCTAAATGTTCGAATTAATTAACAGCAAGTGGAATGAGATTCTGGAATACATCCGCGACGATCAGGAGATGGGCAGTATCTCTTTTAATACGTGGCTGAAGCCTCTGTATCTCTCCCGCTTTGAAAATAATACAGCATATGTTGACGGCCAGATTCCGCAGACCGCATCTGACTACATTAAAAGAAAATATCTTCTGCCTCTGAAAGTGTCCATTGCTGAGATCACAGGCGTTGACTGTGATGTCGTTTTCACATTCTCAGAAAATGAAGACGAGCAGTTTCTCAAAATGAGAACCCTGGATGCCGGACTGAATCCGCGCTATACCTTCGACACCTTTGTTGTAGGCAGCAATAATAAATTCGCGCACGCGGCCGCTCTGGCTGTCGCAGAGTCTCCGGGAAAATATTATAACCCGCTGTTTGTATACGGCGGCGTCGGTCTGGGCAAAACCCATCTGATGCATTCAATTGCACATTTTGTTATAAGAAATAATCCGGATATGCGCGTCCTTTATGTGACCAGCGAAGATTTCACCAACGAAGTCATCGCTGCGATCCGTAACGGAAGTCCGGCAGTTCTCACGAAATTCCGTGAAAAATACAGAAATATCGATATTCTTCTGATTGATGATATTCAGTTTATTATCGGCAAGGAATCCACACAGGAGGAGTTTTTCCACACCTTCAACGCACTGCATGCCGCAAATAAACAGATCATCCTTTCCTCCGACCGTCCGCCGAAGGAATTCGACGTACTTGAAGAGCGGATTAAATCACGGTTTGAGTGGGGTCTCATGGCAGATATCCAGAGTCCGGACTTTGAGACGCGTATGGCAATTCTGCAGAAGAAAGTCGAACTGGACGGCAATACCGTCGACGACAAGGTACTGGAATACATAGCAACCAACATCAAGTCCAATATCCGTGAACTTGAAGGATCTCTGAACAAGGTCATGGCCAAGGCACGTTTCTACAAACGGGAAGCAGATGTACAGCTGGCGGAAGAGGCGCTGATTGACATCATCTCCCCAAGCGAGAAGCGTACCATTACACCACAGTACATTCTGGATATTGTCGCAGATCATTTCGGTCTGTCCATTGAAGACCTGCAGGGCAGCAAACGCTCCAAAAATATTGCATATCCGCGTCAGATATCCATGTATCTGATCAGGCAGTATACAGAAACCAACTTTACAGACATCGGAAAACTGCTGGGCGGCCGCGATCATACGACCATTATCCATGGCCACGATAAAATCGAAGAAGATCTCAAGACAGATGAGGAACTGAAATCCGTTATTCATATATTAAAGAAAAAAATCAATCCGGCCTGACATAATCCGTGTCATTCCGGAACAATTTGTTCTGCCGGCATCTCGACCGGTTTTTCCACAAAAACATGTGGATACTGTGTGAAAAGAATGTGGATGATTGTGGACGAATGAATTTTCCACGATTCATTCACAGATTATCCTGTTTTCATTCACAGAAGAATCGGGATAACTTTTTCAGTAACTAAACGGCTGAACTGCTGTTTTCCACATATCAACAAACCATAAGAATGAGAATAAGAATCTCTTACATACTTACATGTTATCCACGTTTGATTTCTGAAAGGAGCCCGTGCACATGAAACTGACGTTTGAGCACCAGGAACTTTTGAAGAGTGTCAATATCGCGATGAAAGCGGTTTCTTCTAAAACAACTATGCCGATTCTGGAATGTATTCTGATTGATGCCTCGGCAGATCAGATCCGCTTTATTTCCAATGACATGGAACTCGGTATTGAAACAATTGCAGAAGGAACCATCATAGAACGCGGCATGGTTGCGCTGCACGCAAAAACCTTCTCGGAAATCATCCGGAGACTTCCTGCCAGCACAGTCACCATTGAAACAAATGAAAATTATCTGACGAGAATTACCTGCGAGAAGGCAAAGTTTGATATTCCCGGACAGGCGGGTGATACCTTCGCATATCTTCCGATTGTCGAGCGGAATGCTTCTGTATCAATTACGCAGTTCACGCTCCGCCAGATGATTAACCAGACAATTTTCTCAACGGCTGCAAATGAAACCAACAAGATCATGACCGGCGAATTGTTTGAGATGAACAGCGGCAATCTCAGAATTGTTGCGCTGGACGGCCACAGGATTGCCATCCGCATGCAGGAACTCGGTGCAGACGTCGAAAACAGACGGGTCATTATTCCGGGAAAAACCCTGCAGGAACTGTCACGTATTATTGATGGAGGCCTGGAAGATCCTGTCACCATTTATTTCTCAGATAATCATGTAATCTTTGAATTCGATCAGACAATGGTATTATCCAGACTGATTGACGGCGAATATTTCAGCGTTGACCAGATGCTTTCCAATGATTATGAGACGAAAGTAAGCATTCAGAAGCAGGAACTGATCAACTGCATCAACCGTGCATCACTGCTTGTGCGGGAAAGTGACAAAATGCCGGTCATTCTGAACATCGGTGAAAATACCATGCAGCTCTCCATCAATACCGCAATCGGTTCCATGGATGAGGCAATGGATATTGAGATGGAAGGAAAAGACATCCGGATCGGATTCAATCCGAAGTTTCTGCTGGATGCACTTCGTGTCATCGATGACGAAGTTGTAACCATGTACTTCATCGGACCGGTTGCACCGTGCTACATCCGGGATGAAGAAGGAAAGTATAATTATATTGTGCTGCCGGTGAACATAGCGAGGTAACGAGGAATGCATGTACGTGAAAATTGACTGCAGGGAGCATGCTCACTGGCAGGCAATTTTACACTTACATATAGTCCGACAGGACGTAACGAGATGGAGCGAAGCGGAATCGAGTGTGCATTCCGAGTATGCTATAAGGAATAATATATGAAAGAAATAAAAATCAGAGACGACTTCATCAAACTGGGCCAGGCGATGAAGCTGGCGGGTCTCGTGGATGAAGGATTTGAAGCAAAAGAAGTGATACAGGGCGGCGAAGTCACGGTAAACGGTGAAGTCGATACCCGGAGAGGCCGCAAGCTGTATGTGGGCGATACATTCTGTTATAGAAACGAGACTTACAAAGTAGTAAATTAATTCGGGTTAATATTTCAACCTGGCAGGGAGACATGAGACAGATATTTGTCTCCTGCGAATTCTATCTGAGCGAGGAGACAAATATCTGTCTCATGTCTCCCTAAAGAAAAATGTATATAGAAACTCTGGATTTAAAAAACTTCAGAAATTATGAGACCCTCTCTCTTACATTTGATCCCGGTACGAATGTTTTTTACGGGGATAATGCACAGGGCAAGACGAACATTCTGGAATCTGTCAATGTATGCGGAACTTCGAAATCCTATCGCAGCAGTAAAGACAGTGAGATGATTCGTTTTGGAGAAGATGAGGCACATATCCGGATGCATCTGCAGAAAGGCGGCGTACAGCGACGGATTGATATGCATCTGCGCAAGAATAAATCAAAGGGCGTCGCAATTGACGGTATTCCGATCCGGAAGGCAGCGGAGCTTTTGAGTCTGGTGCATCTCGTATTTTTTTCACCGGAAGACCTGAATATTATTAAGCGGGGACCGGGCGGCAGACGCAGATTTCTTGATGCGCTGCTCTCACAGATGGATCCTTATTATCTTCATCAGCTGAGTGCCTATCAGAAGATACTGCTGCAGCGAAACAAACTTCTGAAAGATCTGCCCGGAAACAGGTCGCTGGAAGCGACGCTGGATGTCTGGGATGAGCAGTTGATTACCTACGGGTGTTACCTGATCAACAGCCGGTCCAGAATGATACAGGAACTGGAAATGATTGTGCGGGAGCGGCACAGTGCACTGACAAATGGCAGAGAACAGATTGTGCTGCAGTATGAGCCGAATGCAGAGGAAACAGCGTTCAGGACAAAGCTGTGGGACGCCCGTGAGAAAGATAAAAAGTTCCGGCAGACAACGACAGGTCCGCACAGAGATGATTTCAAAGTGATCGTCAGCGGAATAGATCTGCGTCACTATGGGTCCCAGGGGCAGCAGAGAAGCGCGGCACTTTCTCTGAAGCTGGCAGAAATATCTTTGATTGAACAGAAAATCCATGAAAAACCGATCCTGCTTCTGGATGATGTTCTTTCAGAACTGGACAGCAGACGGCAGAGCGATTTACTGAAAACGATTGGTTCTGTACAGACGTTCCTCACTTGTACCGGCATGGATGACCTCAGGGAGCGAAACTTCCCGATCGACAGAGTATTTCACGTTGAGGCAGGCCATGCAGAAGAAGCAGAAGAAATATAATTGTTCCCTGTAAATATATAAAGTTTCGGGAGCCGGACAATTGTCTCCTGTAAATAGACAGGGCGCCGGGGATATATAATTGTCTTCTGCGAATAGATAATAGCCGGGAGATGATATCATTCTTCTCCTGTGAATTATACCTGAGCCAGGAGAAGAATGATCATCTCCAGGCCGGCAAGAAGAAAGCGAGAACAAACAAATGGCATTGGACAAAAACATCCAGGTTGAAGAACAGCAGAATTACGGCGGAGATCAGATCCAGATTCTGGAAGGTCTTGAGGCTGTCAGAAAACGTCCGGGTATGTATATCGGAAGCACTTCATCCAGAGGTCTGCATCATCTGGTTTATGAAATTGTGGATAACTCGGTCGATGAGGCACTGGCCGGTTTCTGTAATCATATAACGGTAGAAATTCTTCCGGATAATGTAATCCGTGTCAGTGACAACGGCCGCGGTATTCCGGTAGATATCAATCATAAATCAGGGCTTCCGGCTGTTGAAGTTGTTTTTACAATCCTTCACGCAGGCGGAAAATTCGGCGGCGGCGGATACAAGGTATCCGGCGGTCTTCACGGTGTCGGTGCATCGGTTGTAAATGCATTGTCTAACTGGCTGGAAGTAAATGTGCGCCGTGACGGAAAAATCTATACGCAGCGTTATGAGCGCGGCAAACCGGTCAGTAAACTGGAAGTGACCGGAACGTGTGAGACAGAGAATACCGGTACGGTCGTAACATTCCTGCCGGATGATACGATTTTTGAAGAAACCGTATTTGATTTTAATATTCTGAAGACGCGGCTGCGTGAAACTGCATTTCTGACTGCGGGACTTCGCATTACACTGCGGGATCTCCGGGCGGAAGAGCCTGTCGAGCGTTCCTTCCACTATGAAGGCGGAATCCGTGAATTTGTCGCATATCTGAACAACAGCAAAACACCGCTTTATAATGATATTATCTACTGTGAAGGCGAGCAGAACGGTGTGCTGGTAGAGGTTGCGATTCAGCATAATGACTCCTTCCAGGAAAATGCATATGGATTTGTCAATAATATTCTGACGCCGGAAGGCGGCACGCATATTATGGGATTCCGGAATGCGCTGACGAAGACACTGAATGATTACGGAAGAAAGAATAAACTGCTCAAAGACAGTGAACCGAATCTTTCCGGTGAGGATATCCGCGAGGGTATGACGGCGATTATCAGCATCAAGATTCAGGATCCGCAGTTCGAAGGGCAGACCAAACAGAAACTCGGCAACAGCGAGGCGCGCAGTGCCGTGGATTCGATTCTCAGCAAAAATCTGGAAGTTTTCCTGGAGCAGAATCCGCAGGTCGGCAAAATTATTATTGAAAAATCTGTTCTTTCACAGCGCGCCAGAGAGGCGGCCCGCAAAGCCCGTGATCTGACAAGAAGAAAATCCGCGCTGGAAGGATTTTCACTTCCCGGAAAGCTTGCGGACTGTACGGATAAAGACCCGAAAAACTGTGAGATTTATATCGTTGAGGGAGATTCTGCAGGCGGCTCTGCCAAGACGGCAAGAAACCGTGCGACGCAGGCAATTCTGCCGTTGCGTGGAAAAATCCTGAATGTGGAAAAGGCACGCCTGGACCGTATTTACGGAAATGAAGAAATTAAATCCATGATAACCGCGTTTGGAACCGGCATTCATGAGGATTTTGATATCGAAAAACTTCGCTACGATAAAATTATTATTATGACGGATGCCGACGTTGACGGCGCACATATTGCGACACTGATGCTGACATTCCTGTACCGGTTTATGCCGGAACTGATTCGTCAGGGACACGTATATCTGGCAAAACCGCCGCTGTATAAACTGGAGCGCAACAAGAAAATCTGGTATGCATACAGTGATGATGAGCTGAACAGGATTCTGGATGAAGTCGGCCGCGACAACAGCAATAAGATTCAGCGTTACAAAGGACTGGGTGAGATGGATGCAGATCAGCTCTGGGAGACCACAATGGATCCCGAGAATCGTGTCCTGCTGCGCGTTACGATGAACGAAGATGAGGCATCTGAGATTGATGTGACATTTACGACGCTGATGGGTGACAAAGTTGAGCCGCGGCGTGAATTCATTGAAGAGCGGGCGAAGGATGTACAGAACCTGGATATTTAAAGGAGACAGGGGACGGCAAATGAAAATCCCGAATGATTTGGAGATTATACATGGACGAAAGAATTTTTGACAGAATTGAAGATGTCGATTTGAAGCGGAAAATGGAGGATTCGTATATTGATTATGCGATGAGTGTCATTGCTTCGCGTGCACTGCCGGATGTCAGAGACGGTCTGAAGCCGGTGCAGCGCCGTATTCTGCATTCGATGGTTGAACTGAATAATGGTCCGGACAAGCCGCACAGAAAGTGCGCGCGTATTGTCGGTGATACGATGGGTAAATATCATCCGCATGGTGACAGCTCGATCTATGGTGCGCTGGTTAATATGGCGCAGGACTGGAATATGCGGTATACCCTCGTTGACGGTCACGGCAACTTTGGATCAGTGGACGGTGACAGTCCGGCTGCCATGCGATATACAGAGGCGCGTCTGTCAAAGATTTCTATGGAAATGGTATCTGATATTAATAAGGATACCGTTGATTTTGTTCCGAACTTTGATAACACTGAAAACGAGCCGACAATCCTGCCGGCACGTTTTCCGAATCTTCTGGTAAATGGTACCTCCGGTATTGCAGTCGGTATGGCGACGAATATTCCGCCGCACAATCTTCGTGAGACCATTAACGCGGTTGTGAAAATCATTGATAATACAGTAGAGGAAGACAGAGAGACAACAATTGACGAGATCATGGAGATCGTCAAGGGTCCGGATTTTCCGACCGGTGCACAGATTATGGGTACGCGCGGCATCGAAGAGGCATACCGCACAGGCCGCGGCAAGATCCGCACGCGCGCGGTCACAAGGATTGAGACACTTCCGAATGGAAAGAGTCAGATTCTGGTATCCGAGCTTCCGTACATGGTCAATAAGGCAAATCTGATCAAGAAGATTGCTGATCTTGTAAAAGATAAAAAAATAGACGGCATCACTGATGTCAATGATCATTCCAGCCGTGAGGGTATGGAGATCTGTATCGAGACGCGCCGGGATGCCAATCCGAATGTAATCCTGAACCGCCTGTATAAACACACACAGCTTCAGGATACATTTGGCGTGATAATGCTTGCACTGGTGGACGGGCAGCCGAAGGTGCTGAACATCCTGGAAATGCTGAAGTATTATCTCGCCCATCAGGAAGAGGTTGTCACCAGAAGAACACGCTATGATCTGAATAAGGCAGAAGAACGCGCACATATTCTGATCGGACTGCTGAAGGCGCTTGATCATATTGATGAGATCATCAAGACTATACGTGCGTCTGCGAATACGCAGGAAGCAAAAGAAAATCTGATTAAGCAGTTCGAATTTACAGAGCCGCAGGCACAGGCAATTGTCGATATGCGTCTGCGTGCATTGACAGGTCTGGAGCGCGAGCGCCTGCAGAATGAATACAATGATCTGGAAATCAAGATCAAAGAGTATAAGGAAATACTTGCAAATCGCAGCGTACTTCTGAAACTGATCAAAAAGGAAATTCTGGAAATTTCCGATAAATATGGCGATGACAGAAGGACTGTTATTACATTTGATGAGACAGAACTGACGACAGAGGATCTGATTCCGCAGGAAAATGTGGTCATTGCGATCACGCATCTGGGCTATATCAAGCGGATGACTTCCGATACATTTAAAAGTCAGAACCGCGGCGGCAAGGGCATCCGCGGCATGCAGACCCTGGAGGACGATTATATTGAAGATATCTTCATGACCTCCACGCACCATATTATCATGTTCTTTACGAACCAGGGCCGCGTCTATCAGATGAAGGGTTACCGGATCCCGGAAGCAGGCAGAAATGCCCGTGGAACGGCGATCATCAATCTGCTCCAGCTGCAGCCGGATGAAAAAGTGACCGCAGGTATTGCAATCGATGACTTCCATGAAGGAAATTATCTGCTGATGGCGACGAAGAAGGGAATTATCAAAAAGACCCCGATCATGGCCTACGCAAATGTCCGTAAAAATGGTCTGGCGGCGATTACGCTGCAGGAAGACGACGAACTGATTGATGTGAAATTCACTGACGGAAACCGCGATACCATGCTGATCACAGAAAATGGACTGTTGATCCGCTTCAATGAAAAAGATGTCCGCGATACCGGCAGAACTTCCATGGGTGTGCGCGGCATCCGTCTGGATGAAGGTGACAAAGTCGTTTCCATGCAGCTGGATGTACAGGGCGAGTATATTCTCTTTGCATCGGAAAACGGCTACGGAAAACGCACGCGCATCAGCGAATTTAATGTGCAGAACCGCGGCGGCAGAGGAAAAATCTGCTACAAAGAAAATGAAAAAACCGGCAAACTGATCGGTGCACGGTCTGTCGAGGATGATAATGAAGCGATGCTGATCACAACAGAAGGTATCATTATCCGCTTCTATGTTTCAGATGTCTCCATTCTCGGACGTTATGCAGCAGGTGTAAAGCTGATGAATGTCGCAGATGACGTGACCGTTGCAGGCCTTTCAAAAGTGCGCAACGATGAAGACGATCTGCCGAAGGACGAAGACGGCAATCCGATCTATCCGGAAGGATGGAATGCCGGAGAAGATACAGATGCTGAGGATACATCTTCGAATCTTTCAGAATCTGCAGAAGAGGAATCGGATCAGGTTGAAGAACCGGAAGCAGAAACTGAAGTGACAGATCAGTCGGAAGATACTTCAGATGAGTTCTGATGTGAAGCAGACGTCTGTTTCTGCGTCAGCTGAAGCAAAGTGCAGCCCGCGCGCGATCAGAGATCGCGATTGATAATAGGAATAATGAAATGGACAGGAAAAAATATGTCTCGGCAGGGATGCAGCTGGCTTTGTACCAGGCCGGCCCGCCGGCCCGCCGGCTTCTGAAAAAGCATATCAGAAAAAAAATGAAGCAGTCGGTTTCCGGTTTAATCCGGAAACCGGAATTGCAGACGTCTGCCAGCCTTGCAGACAGAATGCATCTCGCGAACAGGATGCACCTTGCGAATAAGGTGCACAGGAAGACAGAAAAGCAGGTTAAAAATCAAAAGAAGCGCATAAAAATTTTTGCGCGTCTTTTGAAATATGCCCTGCGTGAAACACGGTACAGCTGACATACAGATACCATATCTAGCGTATGAAAAACGCCATATTACAACAAATGGTATGTTCTGGAAAACACAGGAAAATACTGGAAAAATCAGCAAAAACTCGTTGACAAAATAAATCTGCTTTTGTATAATCTTAGGTACGTCACATCTGTGGCGTACTTATTTTTTATGAGAAATTACAGCAGATTTCTTCATAATTATAATCTGATCGCTGGTTGCGGCTTACGCAAATTGGCAAGTAAGAATCTCGGACTTTGGAGAAGTACTCAAGAGGCCGAAGAGGCGCCCCTGCTAAGGGTGTAGGTCGGGAAACCGGCGCGAGGGTTCAAATCCCTCCTTCTCCGTTTCTTATGAGCAGATGCCTTATGGGAGCTGATCATAAGAGAGTTCAAAATCAACAAAAAAACTTTTTTAAAAAAATAAAAAAAAGTGTTGACAACGGGCTCAGAAAATTGTATATTAGTTAAGCTGTCGCTGACAGATGAGGCACAGCAAACCAAGCGCACTTTGACAACTGAACAGTAAAACACATCCTCGAAAGTTCAATTGAGATTTTAAATTTGAACGATCGAAAACCTTTACAGTAAATAAGGAAAGGTTAGAATAGCCAGCAATTAGTTGGACATTCTGATTCGGTCAACTTTTATCAGTGAATTCGTTCGAAGAGCAAGCTCGGCAGACAAGCTGCCTCGCTGGAGGGCGTTCGCCCAATCGATCCGACTGAGAACAGTCTTATGGATGCAAGCATCCAACGCCTGTCTCAATCGTCTCGCCTCTTCGAACTCGAAT
>JAFRGW010000093.1 GCA_017433615.1 Eubacterium sp. | reverse complement strand
GGGATTTGGAGCGCGTCAGGGGCGGCCTGAACAGGCAAAAGCAAGAAACGCGCGGTCCCGGAAGGGGTTTGGAGCGCGTCAGGGGCGGCCTGAACAGGCGAAAGCAAGAAACGCGCTGCCCCGGAATGGATTTGGAGCGCGTCAGGGGCGGCCTGAACAGGCGAAAGTAAGAAACGCGCCGCCCCGGAAGGGATTTGGAGCGCGTCAGGGGCGGCCTGAACAGGCGAAAGCAAGAAACGCGCGGTCCCGAAGGAAATCGGGCAGGCTCAATGGGCGGCCGAAATTACAAAACCCAGAAAAAGGAGAAGAATATGCAGCTGAATAATATCCCAAGTATCAAGATCGGTGTTGTGGCGGTGAGCAGGGACTGCTTCCCGGCGTCTCTGGCGGAGAACCGAAGAAAAGCCCTGATCGAGGCGTATACGAAGAAGTACGGCGCAGAGGACATCTATGAGTGTCCGGTGACGATTATCGAAAGTGAAATTGATATGGTCAATGCGTTGAAGGATGTGAAAGCGGCGGGCTGCAATGCGCTGTGTGTCTATCTCGGCAATTTCGGACCGGAGATTTCAGAGACGCTGCTGGCGAAGCATTTTGACGGTCCGAAGATGTTCTGTGCGGCGGCTGAGGAGAGTCAGGGCGATCTGATGGACGGCCGCGGCGATGCGTACTGCGGCATGCTGAATGCAAGCTACAACCTGAAAATCCGCGGCGTGAAGGCTTATATTCCGGAGTATCCGGTCGGCGATGCAGAGGACTGCGCGGACATGATCCACGACTTCCTGCCGATCGCGCGTGCGGTCTATGGAATTGAACATCTGAAGATTATCAGCTTCGGACCGCGTCCGAACAACTTCCTGGCCTGTAATGCGCCGATCCAGCAGCTGTACAATCTGGGCGTTGAGATCGAGGAGAATTCCGAACTGGATCTGTATGAGGCATTTCTGAAGCATGCAGATGATCCGCGCATCCCGGGAGTGATCAAAGAAATGGAAACGGAGCTGGGCGAGGGCAATAAGAAGCCGCAGATTCTGCCGAAGCTGGCGCAGTACGAACTCACGCTGACTGACTGGATCGAAGAGCACAAAGGCTACAGAGAATTTGTGGCGGTCACCACCAAGTGCTGGCCGGCATTCCAGACGATGTTCGGATTCGTGCCGTGCTATATCAACAGCATTCTCACCGGCCGCGGCATTCCGGTTTCCTGTGAGGTTGATATTTACGGAACGCTCAGCGAATATATCGGAACGGTTATCAGCCAGGACATCGTTACCCTGCTGGACATCAACAATTCTGTTCCGAAGGACATGTACCACGACAAGATTGAAGGAAAATTCCCTTACAAACATACGGATACCTTCATGGGCTTCCACTGCGGCAACACCTGCTCACAGCGCCTGTCTTTCCATGAGATGCGCAACCAGAAGATCATGGCCCGCTCACTTCCGGAAGAAGTGACCAACGGCACACTCGAGGGCGATATCGTTCCGGGTGAAATTACATTCTACCGTCTGCAGAGCACGGCGGACTGTAAGCTGCGCGCATACATCGCAGAAGGCGAGGTTCTGCCGGTTCCGAGCTGCTCCTTTGGCGCAATCGGCGTCTTCGCGATCAAAGAGATGGGAAGATTTTACCGCCACGTTCTGATCGAGAAGAACTATCCGCATCACGGCGCAGTGGCATTCGGAAAATACGGTAAAGCGCTGTTTGAAACTTTTAAATACATCGGCGTACCGGTCGAGGAGATCGGCTATAACCAGCCGGCAGGCGTGCGGTATCCGACTGAGAATCCGTGGGCATAATGATATCTCAGTGGGAGATGCCCCGACACGATAGGTGATGCGCGGCAGGATTGTCGCAGGGGCGGAACTGAACCCGGGTGGAGAAGCCACACCTCTGCAGATGGCGCCAAAGCACAGCAAACGAAATAAATACTGACATAACCACAAAATTATGCCGGAGACAACCGTAAAATTGTCCTGATTTTACGTAGTGTGTCTCCGGCTCTTTTTATATAGTAAAACTGCAGGAAAAGATGTATTTGGAAATGTAACCGGGTTTTACAGAAAGGGGTGTGTCGATGAAATATAGAAAAGCGATGGTTGTCGGGCCGATGCGGGTGGAACTATTTGATGAAGAACTACCGCCGCTTGCAGACGATGAGGTATTGCTGAAAACGATTTCTGTCGGAATGTGCCATACGGATCTTCCGGCATTTCTGGGCGTGATGGGGATCTCCGTTTCAAAATACGGATTCGAGCGGCTCGGCGTCGGAGAACCGTCATTTCCGATGGATGTCGGACATGAACCAATCGCAGAAGTTATAGAAGTGGGTAAAGCTGTCCGGAATTTTCATGTCGGTGAATATGTCGGCGGATTCGGCGGCGGTTTCCGGGAATATATTGTGATGAAAGATGATAACCGCTCATTCTGCGAAATTCCCGTCGGAGACAAACCTGTAAAATACTGCTGTGCAGAGCCGCTCGGCTGTATCGTTAATATCGTAAAGGAAGCCACATGCCAGTACGGGGAGAATATTGCCGTGGTCGGCTGCGGCTTTATGGGTCTGATGGTTATCGCCGGGCTTCGGAAAAGCGGCGCGAAGAAACTGACAGCGATCGATCTTCTGGATAATAAGCTGGAGCTGGCAAAAAAATATGGCGCCACACATGTTCTGAATCCGCGGCAAGGAGAAATTGATGATCTTGCCTGGGAAATGACGGACGGGCGGTTCTTTGATGTTGTTGTTGAGATCACAGGTTCTCTGAAGGGCCTCGATACGGCCTGCAAAATCATTCGCGAACCGCATGTGGGCGGTATGGCGCAGTTTGACGGGACATTCCGGGGCGTCGGAAAAGTGTTGATCCCTTCTGTCTACAGCCGGGAGGAAATTTTCCCGAAGAGCCTGGCATTTAACCTGATGCAGCGGACGCCTGCGCTGATTGCGACACATCCGACAATTGCGCCGCGGCCGCGCGACAATATGCTGGAGGGAATTGCGTCCTACATGGACGGACGTCTGCCATGCGACGAATTGATTTCACATGAATTCAAATTTGAGCAGATTCAGGCAGCGTTTGAAATGCTGGCACATCCGGAACCGGATTACATCAAGGGGATTGTTACATTCTAAAAAAGGAGAGGGACTATGAAGATCAGAGCAGCAATTACGAAAGAAAAAGAAACACCGTTTGAATTTACAGAGGTTGAACTCGCTGAGCCGAAAGCAGACGAAATTCTGGTGCGGATTGAGGCGGCGGGTGTATGCCACACAGATGAAGCCGGACGCAGCGGTGTGCTTCCGTTCTCATTTCCGGCAGTGCTTGGACATGAGGGTGCGGGAATCGTAGAAAAAGTCGGCGCAGGGGTAACCGGATTTCAGGAAGGGGATGCAGTCTGTCTGACCTATGCGAGCTGCGGAACCTGTAAGGCCTGCATCGCGGGCCGTCCCTATGCCTGTGAACGAATGAATGAAATTAACTTTTTCGGGGTCTATCCGGATGGTGCGCACAGGATTATGTGGCAGGGAGAAAAGGTGAGCTCATTTTTCTCGCAGTCTTCCTTTGCCGGATATGCCCTTGTAAGCCAGAGAAGTGCCGTACATATTCCTGAGGATATCGATTTTGCCGTTGCGGCGCCATTTGGATGCGGCGTCCAGACCGGCGCAGGAATTGTTCTGAATTCGCTGAAACCGGAATTCGGCTCCTCGCTGGTTGTAGGAGGGTGCGGAACGGTCGGCATGTGCGCGATCATGGCCGGCAAACTCTGTGGCTGTGCGAAAATCATCGCAGTGGGCGGAAATCCGGCAAGCCTGGAGCTGGCAAAAGAACTCGGCGCAACGCATACCATCAACCGGAAAGAAGTGGAGGATCTGACCGAAGCAATCATGCAGACGGCCGGCGGCGGGGTGGATTATGCAGTTGATACATCCGGAAACGGACGGATGATAGCTTCTCTCTTAAACAGTCTTACCTTTACCGGCTCCATCGCAATTGCCGGCGGCGGTTTTCAGCTGACGCTGGGTTCATTTGATCTCTGTGCCCGCACGATTAAGGGGGTCAGCGAGGGAGACTCCAATCCGCAGCAGTTTATTCCGCAGCTGATCGAGGCTTACCGGCAGGGACGCTTCCCGGTCGACCGTTTGATCAAAACCTATCCGTTTGAGGAAATAAATGAGGCGTTTGCCGATTCCGGCAGCGGAAAATGTATCAAGGCGGTCCTGCAGCTGAATGCGGCAGCTCCGTGTTGAATGAGTGCTTACGCCTCAGTACAGTTCCGCAGCCTGTAAAGCTTCCGGTACTGGGAGGGAGATACACTCTCATGCTGCTTAAAATGGTGATAGAAATTTCTGCTGTTGCTGAAGCCGGAACGCTCACTGACAGTTTCGAGGCTTTCGTCGGTTGTGCGGAGCAGGGTCTTGGCATAGGAAAGCTGCAGATCCTGCAGCAGCTCCGAGAAGCTGATGCCCATGGATTCCTGGATCAGGCGCTGGCACTGCCGCGGTGAGTAGTGGAGTGCCTCTGCTACAGAAGCCAGTGTCAGTCCCTCGGTGAAATGTTCGTGCAGATACAGGAGTATCTTCGAGGCGTTATAGGAGTATTCTCCGGTAATGGTCTCATGATAGCGCGGATCCGGTGCTAATCTTGTAAAAGACTGCAGCGCGCCGATGAACAGGTTGGAAATGTGATTCCGGACACGTACAAAATCTCCGCGCCGGTGAAGCGCAATCGCTTCCTTGATTGCCTGAATCTGTTCGCCGCAGGCGGCTGTGTCATGCGCATAGAGATAATCCTGATCCAGCAGCGGACGGATGAGACTTGTTTCATCATCTGTCCACGCGGAAGGAATCTTTTCAATATTTGCGCGGTGTGAAAGCAAAAACGAGGTGTTATAAGTGATGGGAGGATCATCTCCCGCAGATGAAACAATATGGGGGATCTGACTGTTAATATACAGCAGATCTCCTTTTTGCATTTCAAATGTATCACCGCAGATCTGAACCTGCAGCGTGCCGGACTCCAGATAAAGAAGCTCCCGGAAGGGGTGTTCGTGCGGAAGATTGATCAGAAAGTCTCCCATAGAAGCAAAATTCAAAATAGAAATATCTGCAGTCAGCCAGGAAAATTCTGTGACGTAGGAGCAGAGATATTGAATATTCGGGTTTGGATCCATAGCGGCCTCCTGCAAAACTACAAAAATCTGCCATAGAATGCATGTCAAATGTCATGGGATGGTAAAGACGCAGACCGGATACATGTATAAAATATAGGAAAATAATAAAAATACTCTATTAAATTTGTGAAATTTGCAGTTGATTTATTATTGCATTTGCAAAAAAAGTTGTCAATACAACCAAGTGTTTCAAACAGCCGGAACCAAAAACAAAATAGGAGGAACTGTTCAATGGCTACAACAAAGGAGATTTTTTCTTTAAAAGAACTGGCATACGAGATGCGGATGAAGCTGCTGAAGTTCTGCGGCTCCTACAGTGGCTCGGTACATATCGGCGGTGACCTTTCGATGACCGAGATGCTCGTGGCACTCTGGAATTATAAGATCAAATGCAATCCGGAGGATCTGGCATGGCCCGAGAGAGACCGCTTTATCATGTCAAAGGGACACGGTGCCCTCGCAATGTACATCGCGATGTCGCTGCGCGGATTCTTTGATTATGACGAAATCATCTCTACATATGGCAAGCTGGATTCCAAATTCGGCATGCATCCGTGCCGCGTACAGCTTCCGGCGCTGGAGTGCTCTTCCGGCTCCCTCGGCCAGGGACTTGCCATGGCGAACGGCCTCGCAATTCACGCAAAGAGCAAGGGTGAAAACTACCGCGTATTCTGCCTGATGGGCGACGGCGAGACTGGCGAAGGTTCTGTCTGGGAGGCAGCAATGCTCAGCAGTTCCTACAAGCTTGGGAATATCGTCGGACTGGTTGACCGCAATCATCAGACCATGACGTTCTATACAGAAGATAAATATATGTCGATGGATCCATACGCAGATAAATGGCGTGCATTCGGATGGAATGTCATTGAAGTCGAAGACGGAAATGATATGGAACAGATCGTAAATGCGCTGGACGCAATTCCGGATCCGTCCGGAGATAAGCCGACCATGATCGTGTGCAACACCCTGAAAGGAAAAGGCGTTTCCTTCATGGAGCGGTCTCTGGGATGGCATTCCGGAACGCTGGGAACAGAGGATATGGAGCGCGCGCTTGCTGACGTAGAAGCTGCATGGAATGCAGAGAAGGAGGAAATGACATAATGAAGGTTTCGTTCAATTTCGACGCGATTTTTGCATCAGGACGTGATAATACCGGAAGAAAGCTCGAGGAGCTTGCATCCCGTTTCGACAACGTATGGGTACTGACGGCTGACACGGGCGGTTTTCTGGGACCGTATAAGAAAGATCATGCAGACCGTTTTGTTGATGTCGGCATCGCAGAGCAGAACGTTATGGGCACAGCGGCGGGCCTTGCACTTGCAGGCAATATCTGTTTTGTAACAGGAATGATCCCGTTTATGACCATGCGCGCGTGCGAGCAGGTACGTACGGCAATCTGCTATCAGAATCTGCCGGTCCGCCTGATCGGAACAGGCGGCGGCCTCACCTCCGGCGGCGGATCAACCCACAATGCGATGGAGGATATCTCCATCATGCGTTCACTCGTAAACATGACCGTGATTTCCGTGGCGGATCCGAATATGATCCCGCAGCTTCTGGAACAGTCCATGACATGGGACGGACCGATGTACATCCGCCTGGCGCAGGGCAAGAAGGACCGTGTCATCTATGATGCAGAACAGGTCCACTATAAGATCGGAAAAGGTCTTGTAGTCCGTGAGGGAAAAGACCTTACCGTTTTTGCGCACGGCGAGATGGTCGGCGAAGCAATGGATGCAGCTGTTGAGCTGGAAAAGGAAGGCATCGAGATCACAATCGCTGATATGTATTCGATCAAACCGATCGACGAGGAACTGGTGCTCAGCCTTTCAGAGAAGACGGGAAAAGTCATCGTACTTGAGGATCACCTGATGACGGGCGGACTCGCATCCGCAATCTCAGATGTATATACCGACCACTGCACAATGCCGGAGAAATTCCGCAGAATGGGCATTCCGCAGGTTTATGCAGGATTCGGTTCCGGTGCAGAACTGCAGCATAAATACGGATACGATGCGGAAGCACTCGTTAAAGCAGTGAAGGAAATGCTTGTATAAAGATAGTTTACCGGGGTGCCGGGAACAACAGGAGAAGAGACATGAATCGTTACAGTCATGTATTCCAGCCGCTCAGGCTGCGCAAAATGACATTAAAAAACAGAATCATTTTCACGCCGTTTGTCCCCTGCCTGGTCGATTCACAGGGCTATCCGCAGCCGGATATGATCAATTTTATCCGGATGCAGGCGCGGACCGGCGCATCGAATCTGATTATGGGTTCGATTATTGATCCGGACCGCCGTATGTGCTGTCATGCAGACCTGGATTTTCTGGAGGACCGGTTTGTCTCCGGTTTGTCTCTTGCGGCGGATGAAGCACATAAGTACGGCGCGAAGATTTCGTATGAGGTATGTCACTCCGGAAGAGGATGGATGCCGTCTATGGGTCCGCTGGTTCTGGAGGAAAACGGGGAGGAAAATGATATTCCGCCGCTGGAATCTGTGTGCAATATCATGACGCGCGAGGATATGGACTGGGTCAAAGAAGAATTCATCAAAACCAGCCTCCGCGCGCTGAAAGCGGGATTTGACGAGATTTTTATGCACGTCGGGCATAACAACCTGATGGGGGCGTTTATGTCGCCGGAAACAAATCACCGTACTGATGAATATGGCGGAAGTCTTGAAAACAGACTGCGTTATCCGCTTGAAGTGGCGCGGGCGCTGCGTGAGGCAATCGGTCCGGATGTGCCGATCGAGATGCGTGTTTCTGCGGAAGAGCGCACACCCAATGGCGCGACGATGGAGGAATGTCTGACCTTCCTCAAAGAACTGGAAGATGTTGTGGATATGGCACACTTCTCTATGGGAAATGTGTTCCATGAGAACTCCAGAGTATGTACGTCCCCGATGTACACAATGGAGCATAAGCAGAATGTGAAATATTCGGAGCGGGCAAAGCAGGTGCTGAACATGCCGGTCGCAGTGGTCGGAAATATCTGGACCTTGCAGGACGCAGAAGATATTATTGCCGGCGGCCAGGCCGATGTGGTCGGCTTCTGCAGATCCCTTCTGGCAGATCCGCAAATGGTGTGGAAATCAGCTGCCGGAAGAGAAGATGACGTGCGCCCCTGCCTGAAGTGTATGGACGGATGCGGAAGAATCTTCCACGGACTGCCGGCAAGATGTGCAGTCAATCCGGAACTGGGGTACGAAACAGAGGCGAGACTTCTGCAGCCTGCAGCTGACAGGAAAAAAGTACTGGTAATCGGGGGCGGTCCCGCCGGCATGCAGGCTGCACAGTCACTGACAGCGAGAGGATATGAAGTATTGCTCTGTGAAAAGAGTGACCGTCTGGGCGGAAAGCTTCATGACGCCGGCTGCGTATCCTTTAAAGGATTGATGCGGGATTACACAGACTATATGATCCGCGCGACAGAACGCTGCGGTGCCGAAATCCGCCTGAATACAGAAGCAACAGAAATGCTGGTGAATGAATTGAAGCCGGATGCTGTGTTTGTGGCAACCGGAGCGGATTTCCTGAAGCCGCCGATCCCCGGTATAGACAATCCGAATGTCCTGATGCTGCGGGAAGCAGAGGCAGACCGGCAGGCGCTCGGAGAGCGGATCGTCATCTGCGGCGGCGGTCTCTCAGGTGTGGAACTCGGCGTTGATCTCGCCAAGTCGGGTAAAAAAGTGACCGTCCTTGATATGATTCCGCGGGAGATGTTCTGCAATAGTCTGTTTGACTTTGCGTATGAAGCGCTGTTCCACGAAGTGAAAAAGACAGATATGGAGCTGCTCGGTGACCGGAAGATCCTGCGATTCACAGAAGGGGGTGTTCTGGTTGATCACGACGGAGCTGAAGAACTGATTCCGTGTGACAACACCATCATCGCCCTCGGTCTGAAGGCAGACCGGTCTCTCGGAGACAGATTGTATGAAAAGGAGCCGTTCCGGACATTTATCATTGGAGACGCTTCTGAAGTTAAAAACATCCGGAATGCGACACGGACGGCATATGATGCGGTTCTGGCAATGGAAGCGTTTTCCCTTTAAAGATACAGGAGCAGACGAATGAATTCATTTAAACATGTTTTTCGGCCGCTGAAACTGCGAAAACTCATAATTAAGAACAGGATTGAGCTGACCCCGTTTGTTCCGTGTCTGGCGGATGGTGACGGCGGCGTGACGCAGGATATGATTAATTTCATCCGCATGCAGGCGCGCACAGGTGCAGGAATGATCGTGCTGGGGTGCATTACCGACACCAACCGGAAGCTCAGTGAATTTGCCGACCTGGAGACAACACATGACCGGTTCATCCCGGGCCTGTCGCTCCTGGCTGACGAGGTTCATAAGTATGGCGCGAAGCTGGCTTACGAACTCTCACATTCCGGCAGAGGGGATCTGCAGTCCGCAAAGGATATTGAAGGATCTGCGGGCATGACGGAGGAAATTCCGGTCCCTTCACTGGAAGCAGCTTCCTGTACAAGGATGACAAGAGAAGATATGGACTGGCTGATTCAGAGACAGGTCGCTGTGTCAAAGCGTGTTCTGAAGGCCGGATTTGATATGATTTTCATCCATGGCGGCCATAATGCCTATTTGTCAACATGGTTATCCCCCTTGACCAACCACCGCACGGATGAATACGGCGGTTCTCTGGAGAACCGCATGCGGTTCCCGCTGGAGCTGATCCGTGCGGTGCGTGAAGCCATCGGGGAAGATGTACCGATTGAACTGCGTGCCAGTGTGGCAGATATGATTGAAGGCGGTATTACAGAAGAGGAGTGCTTCCGCTTTTTTGAGGCGGCAGAGCCATATATTGATCTGGCACACGTCTCCCGTGGCAACTGTTTTCACAAGGACGGGAGGATGTACACCTCTCCGATGTATATGATGGAGCATCGCATCAACGAAGCAGCATGCGGACGTCTGAAGAAGCGGCTGCAGATTCCGGTGACCTGCGTGGGAAATATCTGGAATCTCGAAGATGCAGAGCAGATTCTGGAGAGTGGAAATGCCGATGTAATCGGTTTTGCACGGTCACCGCTGGCGGATCCGAAGTTGTTCATCAAAGCGGCATGCGGAAAATCCGATGAAGTCCGTCCATGTCTGAAGTGTATGGACGGCTGCGGAAAAATTTTCCACGGACTTCCGGCAAGATGTGCGGTGAATCCGGAAATGGGAATGGAGACGGAAGCGAGACTGCTTCAGCCGCCGGTGCAGAAGAAAAAAGTGGCTGTGATCGGTTCCGGTCCGGCCGGCATGCAGGCGGTGCAGACGCTTACCGGCCGTGGGCATGAAGTTGTGCTGATCGAAAAAAGTGACCGGCTTGGCGGCAAATTAAATGATGCGGGCGCTGTGTCGTTTAAATGGCTGATGCGCAGTTACCGGGATTATATGATCCGCATGACAGAGCGGTCCGGGGCAGAGATCCTGATGAATACAGAGGCGACAGAAGAACTGTTGAATTCAATCGGGGCAGATGCTGTATTTGTAGCAACAGGATCATCCTATCTGAAACCGCCGATTACCGGAATTGATCTGCCGCATGTGCATATGCTGAAGAATGCGGAAACAGAAGAAACAACCCTCGGGAAAAAGATCGTGATCTGCGGCGGTGGGCTCTCAGGCGTAGAATCTGCAGTTGATTTTGCGAGAAGAGGCCATGAGGTTACAGTCATTGACATGATCCCGACAGAAGCATTCTGTGCAAACCTGTTTATGTTTGCATATGAGTCGCTCTTTAAAGAGGTGGAGTTATCCGGCGTTAAGCTGCAGGGCAGCAGTAAAATCATGGAATTTGCTGAAGGCAAGGTGGTCGTCGAGCATGACGGCAGACGTGAGGAGATTTTCTGTGACGATGTGATTATTGCGCTGGGGCTGAAACCGGAGAACAAACTTGCAGAGACGCTGATGGAAAAAGATCCCGTCAATACCTATGTGATCGGAGATGCCGGCGGCGTCGCCAATATCCGCAATGCGACAAGGACAGCATACGATGCAGTTCTGACGATGGAGTCACGGATTCTGTGAAAGAACGGCAGCGGGGCGTTCTGAACAATAACTATTATAAACAATACCGGATTGGAAGCTGTGGGAAGCAGATTCCCATAAAAATAAATAACAACCAGGAAGAGGAGGTAGTTTTGTTATGAAAGCGATTGCTTACACAATGCCAGGGATCAAGCTGATTGATATTCCGGAACCGCAGATTACCAGCGAAGGCCAGGTAAAGGTGAAAGTTCACTATGCGTCGATCTGCGGATCTGATATCCACACGGTTAAAGGCGAAGCGGACGGACACTTCCAGGAACTCGGCTTTAAGCCGGGTCAGCCGATTGTCATCGGTCATGAGGCTTCCGGCGAAATCGTCGAAGTCGCTGAAGGTGAAAATGCAAAAGGCTTTAAGGTAGGCGACAAGGTTACATTTTACTATAACCAGCACTGCGGAAGCTGCTATTTCTGCCGGAACGGCCAGGAAAACTTCTGCCTGAATATGAAGACGCAGGATTCTGCAATGACGGAATATCTGGTACTGGATCAGCAGCAGGTCTTTAAGCTGAAAGACGATGTCGATCTCGCAAAAGCCTGCATCATTGAGCCGATCAGCGTGGTACTGCACGGCATCGATCTCGCAAAGATCCGTCCGGGCGATAAAGTCGCGATTTCCGGCGGCGGCGGCGTAGGCCTCCTGTTCCTGCAGATGGCGCGTCTCTCCGGCGCAACAAAGCTGACAATGATTGAGCCGGTCGCTGAGAAGCGTGAAATGGCAATGCGCCTCGGCGCGGATTATACGATTGATCCGATGTCTGAGGATACGATCGCAAGAGCAGCAGAGATCACAGAAAACCTCGGCTATGATGTCGTTATCGAGACATCCGGTTCCCGGCATGCGGTTCTTCCGGCATACAAGATCGCATCCAGAGGCGCGATGGTTGAGCTGTTTGCAATTTACGGGGATTATAAATTCGAAGTAGATCTGCTGGATATGTGGGAGAGAGAAATTACCCTGCAGACCGTATTCCAGTCACCGTATATGTTCCCGCGTTCCGTCGCATTCTTCGATAAACTGGATCTGGACGACTATGTAAAGGCAATTTTCGAACCGGAGCAGTTCCAGGAAGCATTCGATACTATGATGAGCGGAAAAGCTGCCAAGGTAATGTTTAAATTTGCATAACAGGTAAATGAAGGGGGTACTATGAACAACAATCAGTCAACGTATATTAAACTCGGACCATGGCGCAAGATTGCCTTTGCATTTGGCGACATGGGATGTAACTTCAGCTGGGCGCTGACCAGTTCATTCCTGATGATTTTCTACACAGACGTGTTCAAAATTTCAGCAGCTTCTGTCTCCGTGCTGATGCTGATCAGCCGTCTCTGGGACGCGATCAACGATCCGATGATCGGAATTATGTCTGACAGAACCAGAACGAAATGGGGACGTTATCGTCCGTGGCTGTTTATGGCAGTGCCGATGGCAATTTTCACGGTTCTGACATTCTGGGCACATCCGGACTGGTCCAGCGGCGCAAAGCTGGCATACATGTATGTCACATATGGATTCCTGGTATTCTTTTATACCGGTGTTAATATTCCGTACACCGCGCTTGCAGCAACCCTGACACAGGATCCGAAGGAAAGAGGTTCTCTCGGCGGATTCCGTATGACTTTCTCTTTCCTGACAGCAATCATTGTTACTTATATTATTAACTACTTCGTTCCGGTATTCGGAAACGGAAATGATGCCCGCGGGTATGTCATGACTGCATTTGTTATGACCGTACTGATCGGATGGCCGTGTTTTGCGATCTGTTTCTTTGGTACGAAGGAAGTAGTCGCGCCGCCGCCTTCAGATGTCAAGAAAAGTTTCCTGACACAGGCAAAAGACGCATTTAAGAATAAACCGTACCGTCTGATCCTGCTTTCTTTCTTCCTGGTCGGTGTTACAAACTATGGAAGAAATGCGGCTTATGCTTATTATTTCAAATATGTCGTCGGACAGGACAAGATGATGGCTACCTATGTAATGGCCCTCAATATTCCGTTCCTTTTCGGATCCTTCCTGTCCCCGTATATTTCCAACTATTTTAAGAACAAAGGTAAGAACTACGGATATTCGGCAATCATATTCGGCATCCTGCTGATCGTTTGCACCTTTATCAGTCCGGTTCATAATCCGGTTATCTTCTGGCCGCTTTCAATCATCACAGGTTTCTTTAACGGCACGCAGGCAGCTGCCGCATACGGTATGCTTCCGGACGTCGTCGAATACGGCGAGTGGCAGAATGGTTACAGAAATGAGAGCTTCCTCGCAGCGTATGCCTCCTTCTTCCAGAAGGTCGGTATGGCGCTCAGTACAGCAGGCGTTGCAGCACTGCTCTCCGTCCTGCAGTACAACCCGGATCTGCCGACACAGACTGCAGCAGTTCAGAACGGCGTTACTTACCTGATGTTCCTGATTCCGGGAATCATCTGCGTGATCATGGGTATCACATTCATGTTCTACAAGCTGGACTACAAGACCTTTGACGGTATTGTGGCAGAAATCGCACAGAAAAAAGGCAGCGCAGAATAAAGACAGGTTTTGCCGGACGGCCGGCAGACCGGATCATCCTGTAAAGTCCATAAACAGATAAGATGAAAACTGCAGCGGGGGTCAGGAGTACTTAAGGTACCTCCTGGCCCCCGGCAAGTTTGGAAATCTGCCTGCCATAAAATGCGTCTGTTTTATTTTGAATCGCAGAGGAGAATTGTATTGTGAAAAAGAATATTGGGAATCCATCCGGAACAGCGGTGATTATATTGATTTTGCTGACATTCAGTTATCTGGTGCCAAACTATATTCAATATCAGGTTTCTCCGCTTGGGCCTGCGATTATGGAACAGTTTTCGCTGCGGACCAGTCAGTTCTCCGCACTCTTTACGGCATCGATGATTCCGGCGATTTTCCTGAGTGTTCCGGGCGGGGTGCTGATGGATAAAATCGGGCCGAAAAAAGTGATCGGAGCCGGTATGCTGATTGCCTCTGCGGGATGCATTCTGCGAATCGGAGCACAGACTTATCCGGCATTGATGGCGGCAACTGTGTTAACGGGATTTGCGGCCATGTTTATCAATGCAGGCGCGGGCAAGATCCTGATTGGTTATTATCCGGCGGAGCAGGTCAACAGCAAAATGGGAATTGTGGTTGCGGGCGCTAATATCGGAATGACCATTGCGATGTTTACAACTGCACGATTTGCAGGAATCCGGGAGGCTTTTACAGCCGGGGCAGTTTTGCAGATAATAGCCGCCGTGATCTGGTTTGCGCTGATGAAAGACCCGCCTGACAGGACCGCGGGATCTGATTTTGTGCAGAAAATGAAACCCGGTTCTATACCCGTGGAGGCTCCGGGCATGAAACAGTCACTTGCTGTGACATTGCGCAGCCGAAATGTCTGGTTTGCAGCGCTGACCATGTTTTTTCTGATGGCCATCAACGTTCTCTATAATTCATTTGCCCCGACAGCGCTGGCTGCAAAAGGAGTCGATGCTGTTACAGCAGGCAATATCTCGGCGTTTATCACCATCGGAAATCTGATCGGATGCTTTGTCGTTCCTGCAGTCATTCAGCGGACGGGATGCCAGAAACCGGTAATCATAGCCTTTGCGATACTTGGTGCGGCAGGTGTTGCAGAGTCCTGGCATATCGGAAACACATTTTTGCTGACAGCAGCATTCTTTGTGACGGGTGTCTGTCTCGGAGGCATTATCCCGCCGGTTATGATGATGCCGGTAAAATTCCCTGAAATCGGACAGCTATATGCAGGTACAGCAGGCGGAATCGTCGGAACGATGCAGCTGGCCGGGGCGGTCATCGTTCCTTCATTTGTAATTGCACCGATTGCAGGAAACAATTTTACACTGCTGTATCTTATGGGCGGGATCGGGATGATTCTCACAGCACTTATGTATTCATGTATCCGAAGCACGTAACGCCTGTTGCGGCAGTGTCAGCATCTGTGTTATAATATCGGACGCAGTGCGCATTATATTAAGCAGACAGGAGTCAGGACATGAAAGTAGCAGTAACATATGATAACAGCAACGGAACTGTTTTTCAGCATTTCGGCAAAACAGAGAACTTCAAGCTGTATGATATTGAGCAGGGAAATATTCTTTCTACAGAAGTGATCGGCAATGGCGGAACCGGCCATGAGGCACTGGCCGGCATGCTTGCATCACAGGGTGTCGTCCTTGTGATCTGCGGCGGCCTCGGCGGCGGCATGCAGAGTGCACTTGATGCAGCGGGCATTGCAGTGATTTCCGGTGCACAGGGTGACGCAGATGAGGCGGTCGCGGCATTCCTGCGCGGCGAGCTGGATACAGCCGGCGTAAACTGCGATCATCACCACGGTGAACATCACGACGAAGGCGAAGAAGGCTGCGGCGGATGCGGCAGCAGCGAAGGTGGCTGCGGCGGCGGTGGCTGCGGTGGCTGTGGCGGCTGCGGCGGCGGTGAGCCGGTCATCATTCTGGAAGGAAAGAACGCCGGTAAGAAGGTCCGCGTTCATTATAAAGGGACGTTTGACGACGGTACACAGTTTGATTCCTCTTATGACCGCGGCGAGCCGATGGAATTCCTGAGCGGCGCGGGTCAGATGATCCCGGGATTTGATAAGGCAGTTGTCGATATGGAGCCGGGCCAGAAGGTCGAGATTCGCCTCGAACCGGAAGAGGCATATGGCATGCCGGATCCGGGCAACATTATCACACTTCTGATCGAGGATCTGGCAGGTTCCGAGGATCTGGCTGTCGGACAGCGTATTTTCCTCAGAAACATGATGGGACAGTCCTTCCCGGTTGTTGTCACAGAGAAGGACGATGAGAAGATCACATTTGACGCCAACCACGAGATGGCAGGCAAGGCACTGAATTTCGTGATTGAGCTGCTGGAAGTGCTGGAGTGATTTATTTGCTGCTCAGCAAGACAAATTTAACAAGCTCTGAAAATCATCCGGAAGCGGTGCAGTAAACTGCATCGCTTCTTTTGTTATGGGATGTATAAAAGCCAGCTTCCAGGCGTGGAGTGCCTGGCGGGTGATATCCGGGAATACATGACCGTACCGGGAGTCAGCTGGTTTTTGTGCATGACTGTCCGTTGCCGGGCTGTCTTCTGCTGAACGGTGTTGATCCGGGCCGGCAGTCTGATACCGCGGATTGTAAAGGGTATCCCCGAGCAGTGGATGTCCGGCGGCTGCCATGTGGACACGGATCTGGTGTGTGCGTCCGGTTTCCAGATGCAGCTCTACGAGAGAGTACGTCTTATTAGAATGATTGGCATCTTCGGTCCAATTTGCAGGTGCAGTACTGTGTGCGGATGTCATGGGATTTATCGGTTCAGGACTGCCGGTGTTCGTCACGGATGCTGCAGACAGGCGATCAGAGGAAAACACCTGCAGTGTCCGGAAATGTGTCACAGCCCGGTCGCCATGTTCCGGATCGACACAGCGCTCAATCAGAGATGCTTCTTTCCGGCCGATCGGCAGATCGATGATGCCTTCCGGCTCCACTGCGCCCTCTGCGGCAGCCAGATACGTCCGGGAGATTTCCCGGCGCTGCAGCGCCTGTTCCAGAAGGGAAGCGGAGAGGACATTATTTGCCAGAATCAGAAGCCCGGTTGTATCGCGGTCCAGGCGGTTAATGCAGCGGAATACGTAAGGGATCCCGCGGTCCTGATAAAGCTGCGCGATCCCGTTGGCGAGGGTATCTGCCGGATGGTTGATCGCCGGATGGATGGAGACACCCGCCGGCTTGTTGATTACCATCAGATCTTCATCTTCGTAAACAATGGAAAAGGGAACCGGTGCCGGCACGATATTGACAGAAGAAATCTCGTCCCGGACGGTAACCGTCAGCGTATCACCTGTTATCAGTTTGTCTGAAAACCACACATGTCCGCCATTTCGCAGCACGGCATCCGGATGGGGCTTCAGAGATGCCAGAATATGGCGTGAATAGCCCTGACGCCGCAGATACTGATGGACGGTAGAAGGCAGGTCGGATGCGGTTATTTCATATTGAAATGTTCGGATCATGTGACTCTCCATTTGGTTCTAAGGTATGACGATCCGGCTGCAGCAGGATTTGCGGGTATGCTGATACAGCGGCCAGAATCCTCGATATGTATACCGGAAGATGCTATTACATTACATGCCGAAGGAAAAGAAGTCAACGCAGCAGATTTTTTCTTGAAAGAAATGCGCATAAATGCCTGTAAGTATGGTATGATAAGCCTTGCGGCTGCCATTACAGGCGGCAATGCCATTCAGGAAGGAGTCCATATGCAGTTTCCAAATGCTTATAAGGGAATCTCTCAGATTTTTACTGCTGAAATTCTGACGATGATATCCGGTATCATTCTCGTGATTGCCCTGATCGGTGCCGGCGGCGCACTGGACAGTATCGCGGCAGGAGATGCCGCTGTAGTCAGCGGGGGTGTTCTGGCGCTTGCGGCGGTCGGCGGTGTCGCGTCGATTCTGGCGCTGATTGCGTTCTTTATGAATATTTCCGGCATATCCAATGCGTCGAAAGACGAAGAAAGTTTTAAGCGGGCAATGATCTGGCTGATCATCGGAATTGTCGCGTCGCTGGTCGGAAGCATCGCGCAGAGTACCAGTGAGATTATGGCGGCATTTGCCGGGATCATCAGCAGCCTCTGCGAATATATGATTAATTACAATGTGGTGACCGGAATTGTCCGGCTTGCGGAACAGCTGGACGATGAGGAAGTGAGCAGATTTGGCCGGAAGACGGTCCGTCTCCTCACTGTTGTCTATGGCATTGTGATTTTCGTCGAGATTCTGACGATGGTTCTGGCCGTTGCGGTTAAGGAGCCTTCTGCGGGCGCAGCAGGAATCGCGGCTACAGTGATTGCGGTCGCCGCAGGCGTGATTACCGTCGCAGCGTATCTTATTTATCTGCGGATTCTGGCAAAAGCCAGAAAAATGCTGGCAGGAAATGATCCGGCGCCGGCAGAATTCTGACAGCATATTAATGAATCATAAGTATGAGGGTGGTTCATCATGGAAAGAGAAAAACTCGGCTCCCGGCTCGGATTTATTCTTCTGAGTGCGGGATGTGCAATCGGGATCGGTAATGTCTGGAAATTTCCTTATATGGTAGGAGAGTACGGCGGCGGCGCTTTTGTGCTGTTCTATCTGATTTTCCTGGTCATTATGGGTGTGCCGGTGATGACGATGGAATTCAGCGTCGGCCGCGCCGCGGCAAAAAGTCCGATCCGTCTGTATCAGGAACTTGAGAAGCCGGGACACAAATGGCACATTCACGGGCAGCTCTGCCTTGTCGGCAATTATCTGCTGATGATGTTCTACACAACCGTGGCAGGCTGGATGCTGTACTATCTGTACGCAAGCGCGACAGGTGCCTATGAAGGGATGAACAGCGATCAGATCGCCGGATTCTTCTCGGATCTGCTCGCATCGCCCGGGACTATGGCCGGATGCATGATCATCGTCGTGGTACTCGGTTTTCTGATCCTCAGCGTCGGACTGCAGAATGGTCTGGAGAAGGTCACGAAATGGATGATGCTCCTGCTGCTTGCCCTGATGCTGGTGCTGGCGGTTCACAGTATCACGATTGAAGGCGGAAAATCCGGTCTGATCTTCTATCTGAAGCCCGATTTTGCCAGAATGAAAGCGGTCGGCATCCCGACGGTCATTCTCGGCGCGATGACGCAGTCCTTCTTTACACTGAGTCTCGGCATCGGCTCCATGGCGATCTTCGGAAGCTATATCGAGAAAGACCGCAGTCTGTTCGGAGAGAGCATCAACGTCGCGATTCTGGACACACTGGTCGCAATCTGCAGCGGCCTGATTATTTTCCCGGCCTGCTCGGCCTACAATGTCAGCGTCGACAGCGGCCCGAGCCTCCTTTTCATCACACTGCCGAATGTATTTAACCATCTGGCAGTCGGAAGAATCTGGGGAAGCCTGTTCTTCCTGTTTATGGTATTTGCGGCACTGAGCACGGTGCTGGCAGTCTTCGAGAACATCGTCAGCATGTGCATGGATGAATTCGGCTGGAGCCGGAAAAAGGCCTGCTTCATCAATATCCCGCTGATGATCCTGCTGTCCCTGCCGTGTGCACTCGGCTCCAATCTTCTGAGCGGTTTCCAGCCGCTCGGCGCAGGTTCACAGGTACTCGACCTCGAGGACTTTATCGTCAGCAACCTGATGCTGCCGCTGGGCAGCCTCACCTTCCTGCTGTTCTGCGTAACCAGGATCGGCTGGGGCTGGGACAACTTCGTGACAGAGGCCAATCAGGGCACCGGCATGAAGATCAGGAACTGGATGCGGCCGTACATGACATATGTCCTGCCGTTTATCATCATACTCATATTTGTTATGAATCTGATCTGATGGCGGTTTATTACAGAAACTCTGGCGCGGAATGTACCGAACAACAATTCCGTGAGCAGACCGTTCGAATCCCGCCGGTACTTGCAGAGCAGGGGGCTCCCTGCGATGCATAGTACCGCTGCGAGGATGAGCGAGCGAGAGCGTGTCTGCGATGGAATGTTGTTCGGCACATTCCGCACAAAAAAGAGAACGAAAGGAAGCAGCATCATGCCTGACGGTCTCATTGCATTAATCATCATTCTATTTGTCGTTGCCGGCGCTGTCATCACAAAGCGCTGCATCGAATTCCTGCTTCTGGGATCTCTGGCCGGAAGCATTGTCCTCTACCGCGGCAGTTTTCTGGGAGAATGGATCGGCATTCTGCAGGAAGTTGTCGGCGATCCGGATAATGTCTGGCTCTGGCTGGTCTGCGGCCTGTTCGGCAGTCTGATTGCCGTTCTGCAGGCGGCGGGCGGGACCGGCGGATTTTCCAGAATTCTCTCGCGGTTCTGCAGAACACAGAACCGCACGATGTTCGCGTCATTTCTTCTGGGACTTCTGATTTTTGTGGATGATTATCTGAATGTCCTCACAGTGGGCGTCTGTATGAAGGATCTGTATGACAGGCGGAAGCTGCCGCGCGAATCGCTGGCGTTTGTGCTGGATTCCACCGGCGCGCCGGTCTGTGTGCTGCTGCCGTTTTCCACCTGGGCCGTGTTTTTTGCGGGTCTTTTCTATCAGCATGATCTGATTTCTTCACAGTTCGCGTCCGGCATGGACGCTTATGTGCATGCGATTCCCTATTGCTTTTATCCCTTTTTCGCGCTGTTGATCGTATTTCTTTTTACGATCGGAAAATTCCCGAAACTGGGTGCGATGAAGAAGGCATTTGCCCGTGTGGAAAAAACGGGAGAGGTGTACAGTGCCGACAGTGCAAAATACAATCACGGCGGTCCCATGCAGGGCGAAGAGCAGATGCAGAATGGCCGGCTGCGGGATTTTCTGATCCCGATTCTCGTGCTGGTCGGCATTGCCATTGCGACAGGTGATCTGCTCCTGGCGGTCATTGTGACACTCGCACTCTGTGTGGTCCTCTATGTACCGTTCCGCCGTATGACGATGGAAGTGTTCACAGAGCATATGATCCAGGGATTCGGCGAAATGCTGACAGTGTTCTTCATGCTGGTCGGCGCATTTTCCCTGGCACATGTCTGCGGCGAACTGCATCTGACGGAATATCTGATTGAACTGGCGAAGCCGCTGCTGACGCCGGCGCTGTTTCCGGCCATTTCCTTTGTCCTGCTCGCGACACTTGCATTTGTCACAGGATCCAACTGGGGCATGAGCGCAGTCGTGATCCCGATCCTGATCCCTATGTGTGCGGCGATCGGCGGCAACGCGGTGCTTACCATGGCGGCGATTATTTCCGGCGGTGCGTTCGGGAGCCACGCCTGCTTCTACACCGATGCGACGATTCTTTCCTCCAGTGCTGCCGGAATCGACAATATGGAGCACGCGGTCTCGCAGCTTCCGTATGTCATGATCGCAGCCGGCGGCGCGGTGGTTTTATATCTGGTGTTTGGGTTTATCATGTAAATCATGATGAATTGTTGTTTGTAAAATACCGGCTTCGCGGAATTGATTCTGCGAATGCCGGCATTTTTACTTATGTCCAACTGCAGTTGTATAAAAAATACTTTTGTAATCTTTTAGGAAATACTAGAACGTGGTATAGTAGTAAATGGAGGTTTAAAAGCAAAACCCGATCGATGTGAACTTTACTGTAGGAGGATTTTACGTTATGGTTTCATGGAAAAATCTGGATACGCTGGCTGTCTATGATAAGTTTCTTGCCCTGAAGGGAACGGTTGATCTCGTTAAGGAGATGACCGGCGAGAACGGCGCTGCACGTGTCGCAAAATACACCGTGCCGATGGCCTGCGGTCTGAATTATAATTTTGCAGCGAAGGAAGTGGACGACAATGTGCTCGCAGTCCTGAAGGAACTGGCAGAGGAAGCACAGCTGACAGAGAAATACGAAGAATTGTATAACGGTGCCGTGATCAATACCGGTGAGAAACGCCTGGTTCTGCACCAGCTCTGCCGCGGCCAGCTTGGCAAAGATGTCATGGCGGACGGCGTCAACAAGCGAGAATTCTATGTCTCCCAGCAGAAGAAGGCCGCTGATTTTGCAAATGCTGTTCACGCTGGTGAGATCACCAATGCGGCCGGCGAGCCGTTTACAACCGTCGTGCAGATCGGTATCGGCGGAAGCGATCTGGGACCGCGCGCGATCTATATTGCACTGGAGAACTGGGCAAAACAGAACGATGCGCTCAAGATGGAAGCGCGCTTTATCAGCAACGTTGATCCGGATGATGCGGCGGCAGTTCTCAAGAGCGTTGATATTCCGCATTCTCTGTTTATCGTTGTATCCAAATCAGGCACGACGCTTGAGACGCTGACAAATGAATCCTTTGTCCGCGAAGCACTTAAGAATGCAGGCGTTGATCCGGCACAGCATATGCTTGCAGTTACCAGTGAGACCTCGCCGCTTGCTTCCAGCACGGACTACCGCGCAGCTTTCTTCATGGATGACTATATCGGCGGACGTTATTCCTCTTCATCCTGCGTCGGCGCAGTTGTGCTTTCCCTTGCATTCGGACCGGACATTTTCGCGAGAATCATGGACGGCGCAGCAGCTGCTGATGAACTGGCAAAGAATCCGGATCCGATGCAGAATGCCGCAATGATGGACGCGCTGATCGGCGTTTACGAGCGCAATGTACAGGGTTATCTCTGCACCGCAGTTCTGCCGTATTCACAGGCGCTTGCCCGCTTCCCGGCACATCTGCAGCAGCTCGACATGGAGTCCAACGGCAAATCCGTCAACCGCTTCGGCGAGCCGGTGAATTATGTGACAGGTCCGGTTATTTTCGGTGAGCCGGGAACCAACGGACAGCATTCCTTCTACCAGCTGCTCCACCAGGGAACCAACATTGTTCCGCTGCAGTTCGTCGGATTTAAGCAGAATCAGGCAGGCATGGATGTTGACATCCAAGGCAGCACCAGCCAGCAGAAGCTCTGCGCAAATGTCGTGGCGCAGATCATGGCGTTCGCGTGCGGAAAAGATGATGAAGATCCGAACAAGTATTTTGCAGGCGGACGTCCGTCCAGCCTGATCACAGGTGAGCAGCTCAATCCGGAATCCCTCGGTGCACTGCTGGCACACTTTGAGAATAAGATCATGTTCCAGGGATTCCTGTGGAACGTCAACAGCTTTGACCAGGAAGGCGTACAGCTCGGCAAGCTGCTGGCAAAACGGGTTCTGGCACATGAGACAGACGGCGCGCTGAAGGCATTCAGTGACCTGCTGGAGATCTGATGAAATAAAAGGGCGGCCGCACCGGTAAATACCGGGTGCGGCCGTTTTTTGGGTTTCAGATTCAACGTTGTTTTACTTTTTGTACTGCTCGATCAGGCCGACAATTGTGCGCACGGCATCAGCCTGCTCGCTCTTTTGCATGGCTCTGATGTACTGTCCGCGGTTTTCGTACAGCTTGTCCAGTGCCTCCACAAGCGATGTACGGTTCATCTCTGACTGCTGTAGCACCATGCTGTAGCCCTGCTTCTCAAATGAAGCGGCATTCAGCAGCTGGTCGCCGCGGCTGGCTTCTGCCGGAAGCGGGATCAGAAGATTCGGCTTTGCAAGTGCCTGCAGCTCACAGATCGCATTTGCGCCCGCGCGGGACAGCACGATGTCTGCAAGTGCAAACAGATCCGGCAGTTCCTTGCTGATATACTCATACTGCACGTAGCCCGGGACGCTTCCCAGTGTCTGATCAAGGTTGCCCTTGCCGCACAGGTGCACGACATTATACCGTTTCAGCAGTGTCGGGAGCGCTTCGCGCAGGCATTCATTGACGGCGACGGCACCGAGACTGCCGCCGATCATCAGAATGACAGGCTTGTCATCGGTGAAGCCGCAGAAGGCGCGTGCTTTCAGTGCGTCACCCGAGAGCAGTTCGCTGCGGATCGGTGAACCCGTGAGGACCGCCTTCTCAGCCGGAAGATTCTGCAGTGTTTCCGGGAAATTGCAGCAGACTTTGACTGCATTTGGAATGCAGATCCGGTTGGCCAGACCCGGCGTCATATCAGATTCGTGGATGATAGCCGGGATCTTCAGCCTGCGTGCGGCGAGAACCACCGGGACTGCAACAAATCCGCCTTTGGAAAAGACAATGTCCGGTTTCAGCTTTTTCAGCACTTTGCGTGCATCACCGATTCCCTTGAGGACACGAAACGGATCAGAAAGATTTTTCAGATCCACATAGCGGCGGAGTTTGCCCGAGGAAATCCCGTAATACGGAATGCCTGCGCGCTCAATCAATTCCTTTTCAATTCCGTCATGGGAGCCAATATAATGTACTTCATAGCCTGCCTCCTTCAGAGCAGGAAGCAGGGCGATGTTCGGCGTGACATGGCCGGCGGTTCCGCCGCCGGTCAGTACGATTTTTTTCATAATAATTCTCCATTTCTGAAGGTAGGTGCGAACTCGACAAACCCCGATTTATTCAGCGTAAGCCCACGCTGTCTCCAGTGCAATCTTCATCATATCTGTGAAGCCGTCGCGGATCTCTTCCGGTGTCAGGAATTCTCCCTTGAAGATGTGGTCAGAGACGGAGAGAATGGCCAGTGCCTTCTTGTGCCATGCCATGGACAGGGCATAGAGACCGGCGGTCTCCATTTCGACGCACAGATGTCCCATGTTTCTCCATTTTTCATTGACATTCGGAATTGCGTTGATGAAGGTGTCGGTCGAGAGAACCGGGCCGACTTTCACCGGAATGTTCATGGCTTCGCCGGCGTCAACTGCTGTCTTCAGGAGGCCCCAGTCAGCTGTCGGTGCCAGATGTGCCGGAAAATCATACTGAGACGCAAAGTCAGAGTTTGTGGAAGCGCTCATGGCTACGATGACGTCTTTGAGGTTGATGTCGTCAGTCAGCGCACCGGTGGAACCGACGCGGATGATGGTCTCGACGTCAAACTGGTTGTAGAGATCTGTCGCATACAGGCACGCGGACGGAATGCCCATGCCGCTTCCCATGACAGAAATGCGGCGGCCCCTGTAGGTGCCGGTGTAGCCAAGCATGTTGCGGACGTCATTGAACAGGATGGCATCCTCCAGAAAGTTCTCGGCGATGTATTTTGCGCGAAGCGGATCGCCCGGGAACAGGACTACTTTTGCGACGTTGTCTTTTTCGGCTTTGATGCAGCCGGTGATGGATGTAATTACAGACATTTGATAACTCCTTTCTGCCAGTAGCGTATAAAGTGTGGTGATTATTCGAATAACTTCGCCAGACTCTCCGTGTACGGCGGCCGGCAGATTCCTTTGTCGGTGATAATGGCTGTGATCAGTTCGTGATCGGTGACGTCGAATGACGGATTGTAGCACTTGACGTCTTTGAGAGCGACAGGTTCTGCGTAGAACATTTCCTTGATCTCGTCCGGATTGCGCTGCTCGATCTTGATGTCATCACCGGTCGGGCAGTTCATGTCGATCGTGGACGTCGGGCCGAGCACGTAGAACGGGATACCATAGTGTTTTGCCAGAATGGCGACACCGCTGGTGCCGATCTTGTTGGCTGCATCTCCGTTTGCCGCGACACGGTCACAGCCGACCATGCAGGCCTGCACCCAGCCATTCTTCATGACGATGCTTGCCATGTTGTCGCAGATCAGCGTGACATCGACACCTGCGTTATGCAGTTCATAGGAGGTCAGACGTGCGCCCTGCAGGAGCGGCCGGGTTTCATCTGCGAACACCTTGATATTCACACCCTTTTCGGCGGCGAGGAAGAGCGGTCCCTGTCCGGTTCCGTAGCGGGATGTCGCGAGCGGACCGGCGTTGCAGTGCGTCAGCACGCCGTCGCCGTCTTTTAAGAGCGACAGACCGTATTCTGAGATTGCGCGGCACATCGCGATGTCTTCTTCGTGGATTGCGCGGCATTCTTTGCCGAGCAGATCCAGAATTTCCGGCACGGAAAGAGAAGCATTGTCTTTTACAACCTGTTCCATGCGGCGCAGTGCCCAGCTCAGGTTGACCGCGGTCGGACGGGAGGAATTAAGATATTCCGCCTGCCTGTGGAATTCGGTCAGGAATGTTTCATAATTGTCGGATTCGATCTGCCGGGCAAGTACATAGATGCCATAACCGGCAGCGATGCCGATCGCCGGGGCGCCGCGTACCTTCAGCAGATGGATCGCGTCCCAGATCTCCTGCGCAGTGTGCAGCGAGATGTATTCCACGTGATTCGGCAGCCGGGTCTGGTCAATGATAATGACCGAGCAGTCGTCATCTGAGAGACGCACATTGTCAATGTGGGTTACCTGTTTGAGTTTGTCTGAAGTCATTTGCGGGTTCCTTCCTGATATATATAATCATCTGTGTGTGTTTTGGTGACAAGATTCTGCTGCTTTTTGTCATGTTCTATCATAACGTAACGGGAAAAAAGATACAAGGGATGATCGAAAGGCAGAAGCGGATCAAATATCGATACAAAGCAAACAGAAAGGTTACAGATAGGACATTTATTCTGCACGATAATATGATACAATCATATTGAAAACAAAGGCGGGGGAAGACGGCTATGCATGAAACAGACGAAAAATTATACAGTCGCTTTCTGGCTGATGAAGATAAAGAGGCACTTGGAGAGCTGCTGGACCGCTACGGCAGCAGTCTGACGCTTTTTCTGCGCGGTTATGTGGATACCATGGAAGATGCGGAAGATCTGATGATGGACAGCTTTGTCGCGATCGCACTGAAAAAATCCTGGACGGCAAAAGGGAGCAGCTTTAAAACATGGCTGTTTGCAATCGGGCGGAAGCTTGCACTGAAACATAATCGAAAAAAACGGCGGGAGTTGAATCTTTCAGAAAAATACCGGTCTGAACCTCCCGGGAGGGGTGCCGAATCATCCGATGCAGTGTTTAACGGCCCGGAAACAGAACTGCTGAAAGAGGAGCAGAAGCGGCAGCTTTATGAGGCCATGGAGAAACTTCATACGGAATACAGGGATGTCCTGTATCTTCTGTATTTTGCACAGATGAGCTATGAAGAGGCCGGAGTGATTATGCATAAGAGCAAAAAGCAGATGTATCATCTCGCCGGGAGGGGAAAGCAGGCGCTCAGAAATGAACTTGAGCGGATTGGATTTGATTACGGACAACCATAGTTAAACAGAACGGAGCTGTCATGCCGGTTGAATATCTCAACAGAATCAATATTTTCATACAGATCGTCGTGGTAATGGGAATGATAGTACGCTCGATCTCGCTGGTCAGAAAAAGCAGCCGGCCCATGCTCGCTGCTTATTTTACGTTTGGATGTATCAGCTTTGTGATGAGTGATATGTACTGGCTTGCCTACAGTTTTATTAATCCGGGTGAGAGAATGCCATTTGCGGCCAACGAATTCGGGGAAAGCGCAAGTTTCCTGCTGTTTGCGTCGGTTCTTATTTTTGCATTTCAGAATATCTTTGACGGAGCAGTCAGAGAAATTGTGCTGACAGGCATATTCACTGCGGCAAATATTGCGCTCTGGATCGGCTGGTCAGGCGAGTGGCTGCAGGATATTGCGGGAGGGATCATTTTTGGATTCTTTCTTTGTGCTTCCGTATGCTCACTGAAGCAGACAGAAGCCCTCTCGCGCAGGGAGTGGGCGGGTCTTTTGACCGGCAGCTACTGTCTGGTGATCCTGCAGGCACTGATTTTCTTTCTTCCGGAGAAAATGAAAAAACCGGTTGATGTGCTCTGTTATGTGATCATGTATGTGTTAATTCTGTTTTTCTTTTATAAGATGATCAGGGCAATCCTGCGGGACCGGAATATCGATACCGGGTTCACGCTGTCTTTTGCGGCGTTCGGCTGGACTGTAGTGAGTCTGTACATGAGTGCGGAGCCGATTTATGAACTGACCGGTCTTTTCACTACAATCATCTTTTTATTCATGCTGGATGCTTTTGGAAAGAAGGTGTGGGAATCATGATTTACGCGGAGAATATTCTGTTGTGCATTGCGGTTCCGTTCCTGACGGTACTGTATTTTGTCAGGGGCAGTGTCAGGAGATTTGTAGTTGCTTTTCTGCTTGGAATGGCGGTCTGTCTTGTGTCCGCGTATCTTGGCAGCTATCTCGGGATGCTTGCCGGCATGGGCGATGAGACGAAGGTATATCTGTCTCCGGTAGTGGAGGAGCTCATGAAATTCTTTCCGCTGCTTCTGTATATTCTGCTGTTTCTTCCGGCGGAGAAGGACTTTTTTCTTGCTGCGATCGGGATTGGAAGCGGGTTTGCCACGTTTGAGAACTGCTGTTACATTCTGTCGTTCGGTGCCGGCAGACTGTCGTACATCATGATCCGGGGACTGGCTGTCGGTGTGATGCACATTGTCAGTGTGCTGATGCTGGCGTTGGGTCTGGTAATGATCAGACGGTTCCGTGAGATGTCGTTCCCGGGAATATTCGGGGCGCTGTCACTATCCGTGATGTTTCACGGACTCTATAATCTGCTGGTTTCAGAAGGAGGTGTTCCGTCATACATCGGGTATGCACTGCCGCTCGTGACCGCGTTTGCATCGGTGGTTCCTTACAGATACCTGCGCGACAACGCAGGAGGTACAGCGAGGATGGGTGAAGAGGCTGATACTTAGAGTGCCTGATACAGAATAACAGATGGCCAGATAAAGAGCCGGGACATTCAATCGCGATCTCTGATCGCGCGCGAGCTGCGCAGCTCTGCGATCCGCCGGAGGCTCAACTCAGTGGGGGATTGTTACCCGTCACTGAGTTGAAACATTCTGATGTGAAATGTCACAGCTCTTTTTTTGTGCATTTTACACAAATTCCGGGTGTGAATTTTGGTGGGTAAATTGCGTCGGAGCGGGAAGTAATAAATATAGGCGTATTTTGCGTATTTATAATTCTGGTTGATAATAGATATAAGGAGATTTATTAAATGAGGCAGAAAGCAGATGAAATTATCAGGCGGATTCATACCGCAAAGAAAAGGCAGAGGGCAAGGCGCATGCGTGTGATGCTGAGCTGCGTGTGCCTGCTTCTGGTTTCACTTGTCGCTGCTATTTCCGCTTTTTCCGGTGCAGGCACCACGGCACAGACGTATTCCGTGATGGGCGCATTTCTGCTGGGACCGCAGACCGGCGGATATGTTCTGGTTGCCGTGATCGCATTTGTGATCGGGATACTGGTTGCGGAACTGGGAAGATACTTCCGGAAACGGGATCAGAAAAGCACTGAAAAGGAGCAGCCGTGAGAAACGTATGCACGGCAGTGAACCGGTAATAAACGGCAGAGAACAGGAAGATAATATATAGAAGGCACAGTTCAGCAAATAGGATGAAGATTATGAGTACGAACATCGAGAAAACGAAAAGAGGAAAGATCAGCAGTATCTGTCTGGTACTGTTCGTTTTGCTCTTTCTTTTTGCCTTTGGCACTTACAGCGTAAGGGCTGAGGACACAGGAGAAAGCGCAGCGGAGAGTTCCAGCGAGCAGAGCGGCGGTTCGTCTGATGACGGCGGAAAAGCGCAGGATGCTGCGCCGGCTGCTTCGGCTGCGCCCGCGGCAAGTGAACCCGCGGCTCCAGTTCCGAAGGCAAGCGAGCCTGCGGCATCAGCTGCTCCGGCGGCAAGTGCGCCTGCGGCATCAGCTGCTCCGGCGGCAAGTGCGCCTGCGGCATCAGCTGCTCCGGCGGCAAGTGCGCCTGCGGCATCAGCTGCTCCGGCGTCATCAGTCCCTGCAGCGTCAGCCCCGGCGGCATCAGCGCCTGCGGCATCAGCTGCTCCGGCGGCTGCGTCATCGTCGTCTTCATCAACGACGACTGTGACGGCATCCGCGCCGGACACTGCGTCAGACAGCCCCGGCGGCACCAGGGCAGGTGGATCGGAAGAAGGCTCACAGGAAGAGCCGCCGGCTGTCACGACAGAAGACATATCCTCCGCAAACAATTCCGATATCGTCGACGATGCAGCTACAGAGGCGCTGAAGGTAACGGATGGAAGTGCAGTCCTGGCAGAGGAGGTTCTGAACGGACAGGAGGATATCAACCAGCTCTGGAAGGAAGGACAGGAGTCTTTACAGACTACGTATACGAATGATGTCCAGTCTGTGACGATCACGGAAAAGTATAATTCCACAGATACGACCATCACGGATAATACGGCATCAGGCTATGTCGCGACAATGACACCGACTGAGACGACCTGGAAGATGACCGAATCAGGCAAAGACCTGAAAGCGGCCGATCAGAACAAGGTCGACAAGGCCGGTGCTAAAGTCACGTACAAAGTGACACCGAACGCGGACAATACAGCCGTGGACATTACAAAGACCACGGTCACGAAATCTGCAAACGCGATCCAGAAGGCAGTGAACGACGCGCTGAAGAAAGCGGCGGCAGATTCGGAGAAGACAATCAAATCTGTGACGATCACTGTTGCGGCCGGAACCTATAACGGCGATGTGAATATCAGCTTCAACAACGTCCAGGAACTGGTTCTGGGAGCCAACAAGGATTTCACGCTTTACATTCTCGGGGAAGGTTCCTATGAAGCTCCCGGGAAGAAAACGGATGTCATCGACAAGTCGACGATCGGGCCCACCGGGGGAACGGGCGTCGTACTGAACGGCAATCTCTCGATTGATGACATTAACGTAGTGATCGCCGGCATCTATTTATCGACGCTGAAGAAAGTCAGCGTTCTCGGTGATGAGATCAATACGGCGATTTACGGAACGACAGGTGCGGATACAGTCAACGCCGTCGTATCAGGAAAAGAGAGTACCCTGTCGATTGATACCGGAGGAGGCACGGACAAAGTGTCCCTGACCACCCAGTACAGTGGAATGGACGCAGGGTCAAATTTCGGCAATGTCGTAACAATCGATACGGGCGACGGAGCCGACCGTGTGACACTGACACACCAGACCGGTGTGCTGCAGGGCACAATCCTGACAGGGGGCGGAAACGACTCTGTAGCCATGACCAGCGGAGTAAACGCGGCGCGCTCCTACACCAAGGGTGATACGACAGTCAAGTCGTCTCTGAAGGTAGATCTCGGAGCGGGCAATGACTCTGTCACAGTCAATGCCAACCTCGGAAAAGCATTCGAAAAGATGCAGTTTTTCGGCGGCACCGGACTGGACAAGCTGGCAGGCAAATATGAACAGACAGATGTGACACAGACTTTGGGACAGAGCGGCAATGAGGGACTCAGCGCCAGCATTACTGATTCAGGGTTTGACAGCGTATCTCTTGTCGGAGATCTGAAGAAGGACGGAAAGATTTCCAATGAGATCAAGAGCCCGCTGGCAGGCATCATCTGTCAGGCACTGGAGAATTACTTCGGTTATGTGCAGATGCTGTGGGGAACGGCAAAAGCTGAGGATACAGCGGCACAGATCGATCTTGTCGGTTTCAATGCGATGACCGACTCTCTGCAGAACAAGCCTACGGTAGAGCTGAATAAGCTGGAATTTGAACAAGGCAAATCTCCGAGCTCATTTACCAATTATACTTACACCGGCAAGCTGAAAGACAGCAGCGGGAATCTGATCCCGCTGACAGCGGACTGGAGCAGGTATACGGTTGTTCTGACCAATCTGACGCTGGGCGAAAAGAAGGAAAGCGTCCGGCTTGGGTACATTAAAATACCTTCCGTAAACCTGGTGGTTCAGGGCAGCCACATTGAGGTGGGCAGTGCGGTACAGGCTGCTTCCATCAATATCAAGGCGAATGACAACGACACGATGTTCGACCTGATGCCCCCGAAACCCACGACGGATCCCGCTACGGGAGAACCTACCGGACCAGGAACGGGTACAGGCACGGGAACAGGAACCGGAACAGGAACCGGTACAGGCACAGGTACGGGAACAGGAACCGGTACAGGCACAGGTACGGGAGTGCAGACAAACACGAAGAGCGCTTTCTCTGGAAGCCTGTTCGATTTCGAGGCATCCGCGGAAATCATCGTGGAAGCAGCCGGCTCTCTGACAGCGCTTTCCGGTGATGTCACCCTGTCATCCGTCATCGACCAGAACCGCAGCCTGATCGACCTCTTCGGCGACGCGCTGGCGGGAATCAATGTGATCAATGTCAAGGTCGGAAATGCGGATATCATCGTCAAGGGTAAAATCACGGCGCGGAATAACGTCAACCTCACGGCCAAAGCCAACGTGACCATCAAGGCGAGCAACTCGGTTCTGGCGAGCGCCTTTGTCCCGCTGGCGGTTGTGGTCTCCGTGACCGACGTCAACATTGATATCAAGGACAACGCCGTGATTGTGGCGGAATGCGGAAGCGTGAAGGCAAACGCGGATTCAAAGGTTTCCCTGATCGCTGAGGCCACCACCGGCAAGCTGCCGATCTCACTGGCAGTTGCTGTCGGCGTAAATGACGCGCACGTCAAGATGTCCGGAAACAGCAAGATTAATGCAAACCAGGATGTGGAACTGGTATCAGGCGCAATCACTTCTGTTGAGGCGAAGGCAAACAGAGGCGCCCTCGCCGGAAATGTCAGCGTTTATATTACGGCGGAAGTCGTTGTCCAGAATGCATCCGCAGAGGTCACCGATCAGGCGGCCATCACGGCGGGAGGCAATGTAAAGGTTTCCTCCACCGCGAATCAGAATGCCATGGCGGTTGCCAGCAGCGCGAAGAACGACAACGGGGCAGGCGCCGGCGGCGGCACGTCCACGAAGTCCGGCATGGATGGCATCAAGGGCATGTTCGGCGACATTGCAGCAGTATTTGCAGCAAACGCAAAGGGCGCGATCGCTGATCTTCTGAACGGCATCGGCCAGAAATTCGGCGGAAAGACCTACAAGATCAACACAGCAAAAACCGAGAACGGCGCCGTTACGGCTCCGACTTCGGCCAACGCCCATGAAATTGCCACCTCGGAGAAATTTGAGGAGGGCGTTACTTACTATACCTGCGATTCAGCAGGAAGATATACACAGGCAACTGTCAGTCCGGGCGCTGAAATGCCGAAGAAACCGGTTTATTACGTAAAGACGGAACCGGTTAAATTTACCGTCACCCCGGACAAGGGTTACACGGTTGAAAAAATCGAGATCAAGTACCTGTTGTCAGGATCTGACAGTTATAAGACCTTCTACTGGATGCCGGGATCTGCGTATGGAATCGCTTCCGGCGGAGACGGAAACTACACCTTCCAGATGCCTGAGGCAGAGGTCACGATTACTGTCAAGTTCAAAGAGGGAAGCGGTAATGACGGAAACGGCGGCGACGGCACGGATATCAATATCTCCGACCTGCTCGACGAGTCCCTTGATTCTGCGCAGGAAGATGACGACGAGATCGTGACGGAAGATTCCACCAAGACTGACCCTGCTCCATTGGATATTACCGTGAAGTACGGCGACGGCGCTTACGCAAAAGTGGATCAGGAGGAAGAAGGCGGAATATTCCGCACGGATACCACTTATTATCTGAAGAACGATGACAATTATACGCGGCTTGATAATGTGAGCGAAGGCGACACGATGGACTCTGAAAAAGAGTACTATGTGCGCACGGGCGGCGTTATGCTGGAGGTCGGCAAGGTAGATGCCGGCAAGAAGATCAATGTCATTGTGAGCCCGGCCAAAAACAAGGTTGTGAAGACCGTTACGGCCACCTATAAGACGATGTACGTCCCGGCCTCCGGACATATCGCCGACGGAGTGGATTATTATCTTCTGATTGACGGCGATTACGTAAAACAGGATGACAACGCATCGCTTGATTCCAAAAACACCTATTATGTCCTGGATCAGGCGAATCAGCGCGAAGTGGTTGATATCATCGAGAAAGTGGATGGAAAATACATCTACAAGATTCCGCACGGAGTCACCTGGAACGCGATGGAAGGCGGCTGGTCAATTATTTTCAGCGCCGAATTCGGTGATCCGGATCCGACCGCTCAGAGTGAACAGACGGCAGCCGGATCGGAAGCGCAGACCGCTCAGTCAGCGGGCGCGCTGGCAGCCGGCGTGAACATCAACAATAACAAAGCAGAGATTTCCACGACCGGAAAGATCAAGGCAGGCGGCGTCGTCACAGTGAACGCGGACGCCTCTGCGATTGCTGCCATCAAGGCGGACGGAACTGCGGTCGGACCGGATGCCAGGAACGAAGATAAGGATCCGGAAGAAAGGCCGGAAGTCAATTCCCAGACAGCAGCACAGACGATCATTCCGTATACCGTCTATATCGAGCCCGCAAAAGGCGTGTCCCTGATGCAGGTGGGCGGCTCAGACGCGGCGAAAGGAATCTTTGTCTTCCAGGCGATTTCTCTCGACCCGACTTTTGAAGACGGAGAAGGAAAGGTCACCTTCAAGTACACCAAAGCAGACGGTACCGCAGGAACCGGAACCGCCGCTTACGACGATTCCAACGGACGTTATACCGTGGATCTCTCCGCGCTGGAGATCAAGGCCGGCACGCAGGTCAGCATCACGGCAGTCAGCCTTGACGCAGGCATGCCGATCGAGGGAGAATATCTCGTCGCTAATACAATGGTAATCCATAGTACTCAGAACGGAACCATCACCCATGCCAGCGGCAAACCCGGCAGCGCGGTTTACGCGTTCAAGGTGACACCGGCAGTCGGCTATGCGGTGAAGGGTAAAGCGGACGAGAATGATTCCGGCAGTCCCTGGATCAAGTATATTAAACAGACAAAGAGTGGCGCAGGCACTACGGAAGAGGAAGTCAAGATCGCTCTCACTTCCGACAGCAGCGGCAACTATTTCTTCAAGATCGCGGATCTGGAAGGCCTGAAGGAGGGCTCTCAGATCGAGATCGGCGCGGAATTTGATATCAATAACATTGAGATCAAGACCCAGATCCTGCAGGCGGGAACGCCTGTTGCAGAAGGCGGACAGATTCCGGGCGAGATCAAGATCACGGAAGGCCAGTCGGCCGGAGAAGGAACGAAGGCACAGGAAGGCAAAAAAGTCTCCTTCACGGTCACAACGAATGATAACAATAACAGCAGCGCGTCCAGCCAGTACGCGAAAGCGTACATCAGTTACACGCTGGACGGACAGGATATCAAGAAGGAACTGGAAGCCAAGGACGGCACCTATTCCTTCACGATGCCGAATGCGGAAGTCACCATTATCGCGGACTTCTTCAATCAGTCGATCGCACTGTCCGCGGCTGACGACAGCGGCAGTCCGTGTACAGATGTACAGCTTTCCGCATCTGCCGGCGCCGTTGGTCAGGAGATCACCGTCTCCCTCACGGACGAGGCAGTCAAGGCCGGCAAGAAGATCACAAACTTTAAAGTCTCGTACCAGAAAGAAAACCCGGACGGAGATCCTTATGTGGATACGCATGCCGCGATCTTCAGCGAAGGCGCGTGGAGATTTAAGATTCCGTCAAAGATCAGGCTGGGCACAGATGAATATAATCTGGACACGGATGTGATCAACATCACCGTCATCCCGGTCATTGAGGGCAAGGGCATTACGGTGAAGACCAGCCCGACAACCAACGGATCGGTAACCCTTTCCAACGACTTTGCGGACAAGGGCGAGGCATATTCCTTTACCGTCAAGCCGAACAGCGGTTACAAGGTCAGCAGCGTCACCGTGACACT
>JAFRGW010000092.1 GCA_017433615.1 Eubacterium sp. | reverse complement strand
TCAAGCTTTTTTCAGCTTTTTCAGAATGTGCATTTGGCCAGCAAAACTTTACACTCGACATGAGTGGTCATTGAAAACTGGTCAAATGGTTGTACACTGACGAGCCGGAACCCGCTGCTGCAAAGCACTTTCAAATCCCGAGCAAGTGTGGACGGGTTGCAGCTCACGTAGACAATCCGTTCCGGCTGCATAGAGATCATCGTCTCAAGCAGCGCTGCATCGCAGCCTTTACGCGGCGGATCAACGACAACAACATCTGCACGGATTCCGGATGCCCTGTAGAGTTGTGGAACAACCTCTTCCGCTTTTCCCACGTAATAGCTGACATTTTCAATACCATTGAGCACAGCATTGCGCCGGGCATCCTCAATGGCCTGCGGAACGATTTCCACACCAAATACCTGTTTTGCCTTTTCTGCCAGCGCCAGTGAGATCGTACCGATCCCGCAATAGAGATCAAATACTGTCTCCTTCCCGGTCAGCTGTGCCAGTTCCACCGCTTTTTGATAAAGCCGCTCTGTCTGCTGCGGATTCACCTGGTAGAATGAGAGAGGCGAAATCTGAAACTGATTCCGGCCGATCCGGTCAGTCATATATTTTTCGCCGCGAATCACATGATAGTTATCACCAAGGATCACATTGGTCCGCTTAGTATTGGAGCTGAAGCTGAGACTGACAATTCCGCATTTCAGGTCATACAGCATGTCTGCCAGCACTTCGCTGTGAGGTAGTTTTCCGGCATTAATTACAAGACATACCAGAACCTCATCCGTGTGATAACCGGAGCGAATCAAAACATGACGGACGATTCCATCGTGTGTTTCTTCCCGGTAAGCAGAGATTCTGTATTTCTGCATCCAGTTCAGAATTGTCTTCAAAATTAACGTATTTACCTCTTTGCCGATTCTGCAGGTAATATCTCCCGCAGCTTCCGTTTCCTCATCCTCCGCCGTTACCAGCGGTATTATTCTGTGACTGTGCGCGGCAAATAAGCCCGCAGCAAGCCTTCCTTCTCTGTCGTATCCGACAGGAAACTGGGCTTTGTTGCGGTAATGCAGCGGAGAATCCATCCCGACGACAGGAAGCATGGGCGGGTTCTCAAATCCGCCGATCCGGATCAGATCATTCCGGACCTGTTGTTCCTTCCATGCAAGCTGCGCTTCATACGATAAATGCTGCAGCTGGCAGCCGCCGCAGGGTCCTGCAGCAGGACACACCGGTTCCACACGCGTATCCGATTCTTCCAACAGATGAATCAGGCGCGCGTATCCATAATGTTTTTTCAATTTCATCAGGCGGACTTCTGCGAGATCACCCGGAACAGCATCTCTTACAAATACTGTAAAACCGTCAATCTTCCCGATCCCCTCGCCGTTAATACCGATATCTTCGATTCTGACGGTCACCAGATCATTTTTCTTCCAGTTCATATACACTCCATAATCAAAATCCCTGCAGAATCATCACTGTAATTTCCGCAGGGATCAGTCACAAATCTGTTTCGCAGCGCGTTGCTGGAGCCACCCGCCTCTTCAGCAGGCGCCGGAAACTATATCCGGCACATCTTCACTGCGATGTTTTCCGCACGTTTGAATCGAGCACACGGCTGAATCCCAGCCACTCATTGCCGCTCTTTTCATTCGCCTGAAACAACTCTTTGAGCGTCTCCATACGTGCATCCGTGATGTCCGCAAGACTTAGAGCCAGTGCTTCTGCCAGTGCCGGCTTCTTGGGCGAGCCATATTCCAGTTCCCCGTGGTGGGCAACGACACAATGCTTTAATTCATTCGCCAGTCTGTCCGGGAAATCCGGAATCTCACGGATCGCATCGTGTATCATCTCTGTTCCGATTACAATATGCCCCAGAAGCTGGCCTGCATCTGTGTAGTCGTTTGCCGGAAGCGGCGAAAGTTCCGTGACCTTGCCGATATCATGCAGCAGTGCCGCACTGACAAGCAGATCACGGTTCAGAATCGGATAGGATTCTGCATAGAAATCACAGAGACGTGTCACAGAAAGTGTATGTTCCAGCAGTCCTCCGATAAATCCGTGATGGATCGTTTTCGCAGCCGTAGCCTCACAGAAGCGGCGCACAAACGCCTGATCTGACACGAAAAAATGTTCCAGTACCTGTTTCAGCCATGGATTCTGCACACTGTTGACAATTGCCAGCAGTTCGTGGAGCATGGCATCCTGATTCTTATCCGTCGACGGCAGATAATCAGCCGGGTTATACTCATCCGGATGTGCTTTCCGCAGGCGTTTGATCGAAACCTGCAGTGCGCCGTTAAAGTTCGTAACATCGCCGACCACATCTACATAGTCCAGTGCATCAAACTCGTCAATGCCCGGTGAATCCGGATCCCAGATTTTTCCGTTCAGTGTTCCGGTTTTATCCATCAGAATCACATTGTCGTACGCTTTTCCGTTTTTGGTTACCGCACTCTGCCGGTATTTACACAGATAGATGCCGGAAACTCTGCTTCCGGCATCCATTTCGTTGATATATCTCATCAGCTAAAATTAAATCCTTTCTAAGACATCAGATTTCGCTCAAAAGTACCTGAAATGTCATTTCTTCATAAACTTCCGGCCCCTTGCGAAGCGCGGTGATATGAATTTCCTGCCCCGGCTTACACGCCGCAAGCGCCGCCGCATAATTAGAGACCGATGTAATCGTCTGCTCATTCACCTTAATTACAACATCAAACTGCATCAGTCCGGCAAGCATTGCCGGTGCGTCTGTTTCGACTTCCCGGATCAGCATTCCCTGCGGAATTCCGGTTTCTTCTGAAATAGCTGATGTTACTGTCTCGCCCCGGATTCCGGCGTATGGCCGCGCCTCGTTGTTAATAAGCGTATCGATCAACCCTGTAATTTCAGAAATTCCGAGCGCCTGTACGATCGAATTGCCGGAAGCGCCAAGTGTCTGCCGGATGATACCGACCACCTTGCCCTCCAGATTAATCAGTACACCAGAGCCGTTCTGTGTGCCGATAATATCCGTTGTGAAAAGATGATAATGGACATCATACATCGAAATATCACTGCCGGCAGATGAGATAGATCCCGCAGAAGTCATTCCTTCATAACCCATCGGACTGCCGACTGCGATCACCGGTTCTCCCCGGACAAGCGAATAGGAAGAGCCCAGTTCTGCAATCTGGATCGAATTCTGCACTTCTTCATCCATCTCTTCTTTACTCACACGGATCACAGCGAGTCCTGTATTTGCATCAGCGCGAACCACGCCGGCATCAAATGACTGCTGATTCGCAAATCTGACAATAATCTTCTCCGCGCCTGACAAGGGGGTATTCTCTGTCAGGATAAAGTAACTATCTTCGTCTTCAGCAATGGTGACGCCGGAAACCTGCTGTTCGTTCTCGTAACTGGCATTGAAGTAATCCAGTTCACTTTTGATGCCGGTAACCTGCACGACACATCTTTCGCTGTCGGCCGCAATCGAATTCAGCTGCTTCCGTAAATCTCTGTATTCTGCAACCGGATCAATTTCCTCAGGTTCATCCGTTTCCGCTTCCGGTTCTGAAACGGCAGATGCATCCGATTCCGTATTGCTCTGCTCTGCAGATAAATTCTCTTGTTCGTTTCCAGTTGTTTCCTGAGAGTCTGTTCCGGTACGGCCGGATGAAGATGCAGCCGCAGCGCTATTCTTCTCAGGATCTGAAGATGTTTCCGCAGAACCGGTATTTTCGCCTGCATCTGAAGATGCGGAAACTGAGGAAGCGCCGGTTACTTCACTGCCAGCTGTTCCGGCCGGTGACGAGGTGCTTTCAGAAGAAACACTGCTCTCTGAAGCCACCCGGATCCGCTCCCGTTTCTGTGTTTCTGTTCCAAAGAGTTTCTCTGCTGTCGGAAAGAATACAACAAATACACATGCGGCAATCAGTCCGGCAGCGGCTGCGCCTCCCACGATCCAGAGAATTCTCGTAAGGATCTCCCGCCGGCTGCGCGAAGCCGGCTTGATGACTTCTCTGATAAACGGATATTCTTTCGTCTCGCCAGCTTCGTTTGTATTGGTGAGGTCACGTTTTTCATTTGTCTCGTGATCTGAAGGATTCTGCGGCATAGTACTCCTTCGGCAAACCGCCTGTAATTATGAATCGATATTGCCAATAAGACCTGTATATTCTAACAAAAGAATATGAACGAACTGTTAAGATTATAGTTCATATTTGCATGTTTTGTGGTAAACTAAAGGACATGAACGAAAAAGCTTTGAATACACTGGAATATCATAAAATCATAACCATGCTGACCGGGTATACCACCTGTGATCTCGGTAAAAAAGCGTGTCTCGCGTTGAAGCCGGCGGAATATCCGGAAACCATTAACCGGATGCAGGATGAGACCGCTGCCGCGCTTTCGCGTATTTTCCGAAAGGGATCGCCGTCTTTTGGCAACGCCAAAGACATTTTCGCATCTCTGAAACGTCTGTCCGTCGGCAGTCCGCTCTCACAACACGAACTGCTTCTTACAGCCGGAATTCTGGAAAATGCAGGCCGCGTTAAATCCTACGGCCAGACAGAGGAAGATGCAGCCCCGGACTGTCTGTCACATCTGTTTGACCAGCTGGAGCCTCTGCCGCTGCTTTCCGGCCGGATCCGGCGCTGCATTCTCTCAGAAGATGAGATCAGTTCCGACGCAAGTCCCGAACTGCGGAAGATCCGCCGCAGCATCAAGATCAACGGTGACCGGGTTCACACAGAACTCGTCTCTCTGATGAACGGTTCTCTGCGCACCTACCTGCAGGATGCAGTGATTACGATGCGTGACGGGCGCTATTGTCTGCCTGTGAAATCCGAGTATCGTTCCTCTGTACCGGGTATGATCCACGACCAGTCTTCCACCGGTGCCACATTGTTCATCGAGCCCCTCGCTATCGTGAAGCTCAACAATGATATCCGCGCGCTGGAAATTAAGGAAGCCCGTGAGATTGAACGGATCCTGGCTGAACTATCTGAAGAGACTGCGGTCTATACCGGGCAGATCCGTCTCGATCTGGAAACACTGGCTGAACTGGACTTTATCTTTGCGCGGGCAGCACTTGCCGCCGACATGAATGCGACAAAACCACTTTTTAATACAGAAGGCCGGATCGCTCTGCGCAAAGCGAGGCACCCGCTGATCCCCAAAGATCAGGTGGTTCCGATTGATATTCATCTCGGTGATGCATTTGATCTTCTGATTGTCACCGGTCCGAACACCGGGGGCAAGACCGTTTCTCTTAAAACCATCGGTCTTCTGACACTGATGGGACAGGCAGGGCTTCACATTCCTGCACTGGACCGGTCAGAGCTTGCCGTTTTCAAAGAAGTGTACGCGGATATCGGTGATGAACAGAGCATTGAGCAGTCGCTCAGTACATTTTCTTCTCATATGACCAATACGGTCTCCTTTATCGAAAAAGCTGACCGTGATTCTCTGGTTCTTTTTGATGAGCTCGGTGCCGGTACAGACCCGACAGAAGGTGCAGCACTTGCCATTGCGATTCTCTCCTATCTGCACGATCAGGGAATCCGGACAATGGCCACGACACACTACAGTGAACTGAAACTCTACGCTCTGCAGACGGAAGGCGTCGAGAATGCCAGCTGTGAATTCGATGTCTCCACGCTGAAGCCGACTTACCGGCTGATTATCGGCGTGCCCGGCAAAAGTAATGCCTTCGCCATCTCAAAGCGTCTGGGACTTCCGGATTATATTATCGATCTGGCACGTGCGCAGATCGACGAGCAGGATGCATCTTTTGAAGATGTCCTTTCTTCTCTGGAAGCGCGCCGTCTGGAGCTGGAGCGACAGCAGGAAGAACTCGCGCGCAACCGCGCGGAAGCAGCCGCTGCCGAAAAGAACTGGAAGGACCGGCAGGCGCGGCTGAACGCCGCGCGGGACCGCGTCATCCGGGAAGCCAACGAAGAAGCACGCGCAATCCTGCAGAATGCCAAGGACTATGCAGATCAGACCATTCGCGACGTGCGAAAGCTCGGCAATCGCGCCGGAGCTGCCGGAGAGCTCGAAAAACGCCGCACCGCCCTGCGAAATGAGATGCGTAAACATGAGGATGCTCTCGCGGCAAAACCCGCACAGAGGACCTCGAAAAAACTGCGGCCGGGCGATGTGAAGCCGGGCGATTCCGTCAAAGTACTGAGCATGAACCTGAAGGGAATTGTTGCCTCCACGCCGGACAGCAAAGGCTATCTGTTTGTCCGGATGGGTATTATGCGTTCAAAGGTACATATTGATGATCTGGAACTTGTCACAGAGGCAGACATTCTTACAGAGGGACAGGCTGCTCCCCGGAAAAGTGCCGGTACAGCCCGGAAGCAGACACCTGGTGCATTCGGCAAAAAAGGCGGCAGTTCCGCCTCCAATATCCGCATGGACAAATCCCGCACAGCCGGCATGGAGATCAATCTCCTGGGCAAAACTGTCGACGAGGCTGTTGCCGCACTTGATAAATTTATTGACGACGCGTATCTGGCACATATCACGACGGTCCGGATCATTCACGGTAAAGGAACCGGCCGCCTGCGTGAAGGCGTCCACCAGTACCTGCGTTCACACCGGCTTGTAAAGAATTTTAAACTTGCGGAATTCGGTGAGGGTGATGCAGGCGTGACCATTGCGAACCTGCGTGAAGATTAATTCAATACAGGAACTCTAACCAAAGGAAATCATAAAATGACTACAAAACAGAAAATACTGATTGTCGACGATGACCAGAATATCGCAGAACTGATTTCTCTCTATCTGACCAAGGAAATGTATGATAATCAGATCGCAAATGACGGACGCGAAGCACTTCAGCTCTTCAAGAGCTTTCAGCCGGATCTGATTCTTCTGGATATCATGCTTCCCGGAATGGACGGCTACGAAGTCTGCCGTGAAATCCGGCATACTTCGAATGTGCCGATTATTATGCTCTCAGCAAAAGGGGAAGTGTTTGACAAAGTACTGGGGCTGGAACTCGGGGCGGATGACTATATCATCAAGCCCTTCGATTCCAAGGAACTGGTGGCACGTGTAAAAGCTGTCCTGCGCAGATACAAAAATCAGGCAGCCGTCCAGCCGGCCGCTTCCGCAAATGAGAAGATTGTGCAGTATACAGATCTGGTTGTCAATCTTTCCAACTATTCTGTAACTTACCGTGGAAAGGTCATCGACATGCCGCCCAAGGAACTGGAGCTGCTTTACTTCCTGGCTTCTTCGCCAAATCAGGTATTCACCCGTGAGCAGCTGCTGGATCACATCTGGGGCTACGAATATGTCGGCGATACCCGGACTGTGGACGTCCACATCAAGCGGCTGCGCGAGAAAGTACATGACAGTGAGAGCTGGTCCATCGGAACCGTCTGGGGCGTTGGCTACAAATTTGAAGTGAAATAATGCCGGCGGCAGAAAGATCCATTTTCCATGAAGAAAAAACTACTGTTAAAAATTCTGGCGGCATTTATTGCCACTGCCCTGATCTGCTTTATTCTGATCTCCACGCTGGGATCTTCCATGATCTATAATACGCTTGTCCGCAGCACAAGCCGGCGGATGTATTCTGAAGCCACCAGTATTGCAAATTCTTCTCAGCGTCCCACGGCAAATGACGAAGAATCGCTGCACCGCTCTCTGACGGCACTCCGTCAGGTGGCTGTATTTGAGCGGGCCCGGATCTGGTATATCAGTACGCAGGGAGAAATACTGCTCGACACGGACACTGGCACGGCTGACGGTCATCCTGAATTGCTTAAGGATTTCAATCCTGTAAAGCTGGGAGGCAATTACTATACTGTCGGGCACTTCTTCCAGTATTTTGAAACGGAAACCTTAAGTGTCATGGTTCCTGTCTCTGCCGGCATGAAAATTGTCGGTTATATTGCAATTCACGTGCCTGTAACAGAACTGATTGCCCAGCGCGAAGCCATCCTGCGGGTTGTTCTTCTGATCTTTCTCATTGTCTTTGCGATTATTCTGGCCTTTGTTCTTTATTGTGTTTTGTCCGGCTATATTCCTCTGCTCCGAATCATTCAGGGTGTCAAGGACTGTGCCGGCGGAAATCTCGATAAAAACATCAATGTGACGAGCAACGATGAGTACGGTGACCTCGCCCAGTCTCTGAATTTCCTTCTTGGCGAGCTGCGGGAAAGCAGTGAATCACAGCGGGCGTTCATCTCCAATGTCTCACATGATTTCCGCTCTCCGCTCACGTCCATCAAGGGATATGTCGAGGCGATGCTGGATGGTACAATCCCTCCGGAAATGCAGGAACGCTATCTGAATATTGTCCTGAACGAAACAAAGCGTCTGGAAAAGCTGACTAAGGGCATTCTGATGCTGAATAACATCAATGATAAAGGCACGCAGCTGGATATGAACAAATTTGATATCAACCGCGTCATCAAGGATATTGCTGCTTCCTTTGAAGGCACCTGCATGCAGCGGCAGATTTCCATCGAACTGATTCTGGAAGGAGCCGAATTGTTTGTACGCGCCGATCACGGAAAAATCCAGCAGGTACTCTATAACCTGCTGGACAACGCAATCAAATTCAGTTCCAATCATTCTACGATACAGATTGAGACATCTGTGCGCCACGATAAGGCGTACATCTCTGTAAAAGATCACGGAATCGGAATTCCGTCTTCTGAAATCACGAAAATATGGGACCGTTTCTATAAAATTGACACTTCAAGAGGAAAAGATACGAGAGGAACCGGCCTCGGTCTGGCAATTGTCCGCGATATCATCAACGCGCACAATCAGACCATCGATGTCATCAGTACGGAGCAGGCCGGCACGGAGTTTATCTTCTCGCTTGCACGGGCATAAAAAAGCTGCCGCATAAAGCACGCATATGCTTCATGTGGCAGCTTCTTTATACCCGGTACAGCTCATCTGTCTTCGGCCGGTCCAGATAACGCACCTCTTCTCCATTCCGGAGAATTCTGTCATTTCCGGCAGTCATTCTGCCGATTACCGCTGCAGGAATGCCAGCATCCTGCAGCGCATCTGTCATCGCGGTTCCGTCTTTCGCCGCGATCAGCATTGACCCGCTGGACATGAGCTGATATGGATTCACATCAAAGAACTCACAGACCTCTACCGTTTCCTGCCGGATGGGAATTGCTTTCACATCAACTTCGAGACCGCACCCTGCCGCCTCGGCCATCTCCCACAAAGCGCCGAAAATACCGCCTTCTGTAACATCATGCATCGCCCTTGCACCTGCCTTACGGGCAGTCCGTGCATCCGGCACAACGGAAAGATACTTTATAAATCCGGAAGCCGTCTGAATCAGGTCTTCCGGCAGTCTTGTTCTCAGTGCTTCTGTATGGTCAGCCGCAAGAATCGCAGTGCCTTCCAGACCAATCCATTTTGTGAGAACCAGCGCATCTCCCGGCTGAATATCTGCAGGTAAAAGCAGTTCCATGCCTGCGGGTATTTTCCCGATTCCGGTGACGGACAGCAGTGGTTCCCGGACGGCACGCGTGACCTCTGTGTGCCCGCCGATGATTTCCATATCCAGTTCCCGGCAGACTGCCTCGGCATCCTGCACGATCGCGCGGATCTGTGGCTCCTCGATTGTTTCCGGCAGCAGTGCCGTCAGCATGACCGCAACCGGATCTGCACCGGATGCCGCAAGATCATTTGCGGTGACATGGATCGCCAGCGACCCGACATTGCTGCCGGTTCCGGTAATCGGATCTGTTGAAAAGACAAGAATCTCTGAATCATTTACCTGTATCGCAGAACAGTCAATCCCGATGCCCGGCCCTGCGAGCACCTCCGGTCTTCGGTGTCCCGTCTGGCGGATCACTGACCGCTCCAGAACTGTTTCAGGCAGTTTCCCGATTTTCATATACTATTTCTCTCCCATAACAACTCAGCCGCCCAGCGCGGATTTGACCGCGTCCGGACTCTGTGTCGCGATGGCATCATCCATGCGGGCAATATATTCCTCGGATGCACCCTTTGTGCCGATATGATAGGTCAGCGGTGCCATAATATATTCGCTCTCATTGACCTGCACCTGATCGACATATTCTCCATTTTCATAGATCAGCTTCCAGAGTTCTGTGACAAGCCCGTATCTTCCGCCGGTAGATTTGATATCGCCGGCTTCCATCTCTTCGTCATAGACAAACTGCGTTGTATACTCTGTCTCACTGATTGTGCGGCTCTCAAATGTCAGCGTACGGGACGGATCGCGTGTCTCTTTTCCATATATTTCAAACCGGACGACGCCGCCGCCTGCGGTCCCGTGAATATAAATCGGAGCATTTGTATTATTGATAAAGCGGAAATTCTTGACGTCTTCTGCGATTGCAGCGTCAAATGCAGGTTCCACGTACTTGACTGTCATAGAATGCGGATGACGTTCTGTGACGTCCAGCTCCGCCTCCAATACAGCACGGTAAAGCGTGGTGGATGCCTGACAGATACCGCCGCCGAACGACTCCACGATTTCACCGTTTTCATAGGAGCCGGCACTCACAAAACCATTTTCTTCGGTCGTATCTCCGACAACCTTGTTGAAGTCAAATTCCTCTCCAGGATATAAGACCGTACCGTCGATGATCTCCGCCGCAAGTTCGATATTGTGGAACCGGCCTGTTTCGCTCTCATCGTACTCGGTAGAGCCGTCTCCGAGCAGATCCTTGACATCTGCAAGCTGGGAGATGTCTCCTGTCGCCGGAACGACTTTGCTGACCACTTCCACGGAAGCCGGTCCGCCGTGCCAGTCCTGATCCAGAAAAGTCTTGATTTTTTCTGCAGACTCTTCGATCTGCATCTTCAGCCCGTCGACTTTATCAACTGCTGTCATTGTCTGGTCATCATTAATAACCATTTTCACCGGAATGGGATCGATATTAATGTGGTCCTGTTCACCGGTCAGGGTTTTACGGATTTCTTTTTCATCAAACGTAAGATCAAGTGTCAGAACCACACTGCCGTTCTGCGCGAGGTACTGATCCGCCCGGTAACGGCGCAGAACATTTCCCTTCTGTCCGATGATCATTGCGAGATCGATAATCTCCGGATTGGTACAGAACAGCCCCATTTTCCAGGCAGGAACCGTATCTGTCTCCTCGTCCATGTGCAGCGTGATCCCTGCATTGGCCAGTGCGAGCAGTTTTGTTTCAAATGCATTCTGCACTTCTTCCCGCGTCATGCCTGACACGTTGATGTCTTCAATATAAACACCTTCTGCCGCCCGGAACGTCTCACCGCCGGCCGGAAGATTGGACTGGCTGTCAGGCTGATGATACAGCGCACTCACATCAACCTGCTCCTCAGACTCCTGTGCATCCGTATCAGACGCTGCTGTTTCGTCCTCTGATGCATTTTCGGAAGATGCAGACGCATCGGACAGCTCAGAGGATTCAGATGTCTCGTCTGATTCAGATGTCTCAGCAGATTCAGATGCTTCCGTGGACCCGGTGGTCTCAGTGGATTCGTACGTCTCATCAACTGCATCACCAGATTCATCTGATTCTTCTGTTTCATATGATGTGTCTGTTTCATCATATGACTCCGTATCTTCCTGCTCAGCGTTATCTGTCTCCTCATAGCCCGATATTTCATCTGCCGGTGCAGCAGGCACCAGAGAGACCACCATCGGAACGACAAGGACGATTGCCAGAATGATGCAGAGGATGATTGTAAAGATTCTTCTCTTCTTCTGATTCATCAGCATACTCCTGTATCCGTTCAAAACAACTGACTGCGCCACAGAAATTCCCGAGAATTCTGCATGCGGATTCCTGATAAAGTAAAAAGACCGCTGTCAGCGGTCTTTAGCGAGCGCGAGACGGGATTCGAACCCGCGACCCCAACCTTGGCAAGGTTGTACTCCACCCCTGAGCCACTCGCGCATATTATGATGCGTTGTTCGCATCAACAAGATGTATCTTACAATGAAATGAAGCAATTGTCAAGAAAAAAGAAACATTTTTTTCAAAAACATTGTCTGCTGTTTCCAGAATAAGAAACGCTGCCGGGAAGTTGATCCCGGCAGCCAGCATTTGTCTTTTATTTCGCGTAATCAGTTACACGACTTTCACGAATTACATTCACTTTAATCAGTCCCGGATAATCCAGTTCGTCCTCAATCTTTCTGGAAATATCCCTCGCAAGAAGTACCATATCCGCATCAGAAACCTGCTCAGGTACTACCATAACGCGTACTTCTCTTCCGGCTTGAATAGCAAAAGATTTTTCGACTCCCTTAAAGGAGTTTGTAATATTTTCGAGATCCTTCAGGCGGTTCGTATAAGCTTCCAGTGTCTCTCTTCTTGCACCCGGACGTGATGCGGAGATCGCATCTGCCGCCTGTACAATACAGGAGATCAGGGATGTCTGCTCTACATCGCCGTGATGGGATTCAACTGCATTAATAACAATTTCAGGTTCTTTGTATTTTCTGCAGAGATCTGCACCGATCTGAATATGAGATCCTTCCACCTCATGATCGATCGATTTACCGATGTCATGCAGCAGTCCTGCACGTTTTGCCATACGCACGTCAAGGCCGATCTCGCCGGCAAGCAGCCCGGAGAGCTGTGCGACCTCAACAGAATGCCGCAGTGCATTCTGTCCGTAACTGGTACGGAAAATCATGCAACCGAGCAGCCGGATCAGTTCGGAATGAATACCGCGGACGCCGACTTCCATCGCAGCGGCCTCGCCTTCTTCCCGGATGCGTGCATCCACTTCTTTTCTGGCCTTTTCGATCATCTCTTCAATTCTGGCCGGATGGATTCTTCCGTCCAGAATCAGTTTCTCAAGTGCGATCCGCGCAACTTCACGGCGGATCGGATCAAATGAGGAAAGGATGACTGCCTCCGGTGTATCGTCAATAATCAGATCAACACCGGTTGCATTCTCAAGTGCACGGATGTTGCGGCCCTCACGGCCGATAATCCGTCCCTTCATCTCATCTCCCGGCAGCTGAACAACCGAGATGGTTGTCTCGGAGACATGATCGACAGCACACTTCTGGATCGCGGTGACGACGTATTCCTGGGCCTTGCGGTTGGCTTCGTCCTTCGCCTTGTTCACATACTCTTTGTAGAGGCGTGCTGTGTCTTCCTTGACATCTTCTTCTACTGTCTTTAAGAGGAAATCTTTTGCCTGTTCGGAGGTTAACCCGGAGATTCTCTCCAGTTCCTGTACGCGCTGTTCTCGTAATTCGTCGACCTGCTTTTCTTTCTTCTTGAGCTCTGTTTCCTTCGTATTGAGTTGGTTCTCACGGCGTTCCAGCGACTCGGCTTTTTTGTCCACGGATTCTTCCTTGGACAGGACACGCTTTTCATACTTCTGCAGCTCGGCTCTCTGTTCGCGGTTCTCCTTCTCATGCTCTGCTTTGAGTTTCTCATGCTCATTCTTAAGCCGGATACTCTCTTCCTTCGCTTCGAGGAGCGCCTCGCGTTTATGAGACTCTGCTGACTTGATCGCATCATCTATGATGGCTCTTGCCTTCTCTTCAGCAGATCCCACTGTTTCAGAATCTTCTCTGATCTTCTTGGCAACAGCAGCTTTGCCGGCGAGCGGCACTGCGACCAGTATGGCGATAACCACTGCAACGATTGTAACAATCACTCCGATTGCACTCATTACAGGAGCACCTCCTATTCAATTTTCATTGTACAATTACAACTATTTTATTCTATACTGATTTGACAGCTTTGTCAAACAGATGTTTCCTTTTCCGCTCCTGTTTCAATCCACCGGATCCGGACAAATCCCGCACCTTGCTTTCAGTCAATCTGACCAATGGAAAACCGTGCAATATGATCTTTGTCGATGGTCATCAGAACATAAGTCGGTTTCCGTCCGATCTGCCGCGGATAGGCAAGTGAGCCCGGATTCACAAGAATCAGATTGTCTTTCTTTTCGATCATCGGACGATGTGTGTGCCCGCAGATCACGATATCAGCACGGCGGCTCCTCGCTTCATCCCGGATCATCTCCGTACCAAGCGCAATTCCGTAATTATGGCCATGCGTCAGGAAAACGCGGTAATCTTCCAGCATGAACGTAAGTTCGCGTGATAGATTTGAAACCCAGTCATTATTTCCCGAAACCATATAGACCGGGCAGTCACAGGTGCGGATCACATAGTCTTCCTGTCCCTCAATATCGCCCGCGTGAATCAGGACGTCTACCGGACCTGTTTTTTTCAAAACCAGTGGAAGCCGCTCGGCATAGCCATGCGTATCACTGATAATTAAAATCTTCATCCACATGCCCCCTCACTTAAGAAACACGATCATGCAGAAGTGCTTTTATTTTGCGAAGTGCTTTTCCACGATGACTGACAGCGTCTTTCTCATCCGGTGTAAGTTCAGCGGTCGTACAGCCGCGTTCCGGCAGGAAGAAAATGGGATCATATCCAAATCCATTCGCTCCGCGTTCTTCATAGCCGATCTGTCCCTCAATCGTGCCGTCCGCTTCCAGAAGTGTTCCATCCGGCATTGCGGCCGCAATTGCGCAGACAAACCGTGCAGTCCTTTCTGCATCCGGAACACCCTCCAGACGTCCGATCAGATTCGCGTTCTTGATCCGGTAAGAAGTATCCTCTCCCATATAGCGCGCCGAGTAGATTCCCGGTTCCCCATTGAGATAATCGATTACAAGGCCGGAGTCATCTGCCATCACAACGGTCTTTTCCGGAGCCGGAAGTCCGTTCTTTTCTTCTGCACCCGCAGACTGATAAAGGCTGCGATAGACATCGGCAACCGTTCTTGCTTTAATCGCTGCATTCTCCGCAAACGTCTTTCCATTCTCGTCAATCTCCGGATCCAGTCCAAATTCCTTCATGGCATATACACACAGTTCCGGATCTGCAAGAATCTGTCTGATTTCCTTCATTTTACCGGCATTTCCGGTTGCAAATATAATATGATACATCATTATCTTCCCTGTTTTTAATCGGGGATTTCCCCATCTGACTTCAATCGCGATCTTTGATCGCGCACGAGCTGTGCGACGCACTTGTGCGTCTTCCTCTACTGTGTATACAGAAGTACTGCGAAATCAATGATTTCGGTACTTCTAGTATGCGCAGCTCTGCGATCCCCCGGCAGGTTTCTCCTGCACGCAGTATTGTGCTATCGTATCTCAATTTTCTCTTTTTCGCAACGGTTTCGGGCCAGGATACTGGTAAAAATATGTTTTCAGCATCCCGTTGTAGATCTTCCGGTTCTTTGCCGCCTTCTTTCCGATTGCTTTTTCCGTATCAGGATAACCGGAGATCAGATACATGGACCAGGTATCCAGTGCCGCGAACCGTTCGCCTAGCGTCCGGTACAATTCTTCTACTGCATCGCGGTCCTCAAGACGCTCTCCATATGGCGGGTTTGTAACCAGAAATCCGTATTTCCCGCTGTGGGACAGCTGCGCGACCGGGCGCTGCTGAAAATGAATCAAATGACCGACGCCGGCCCGCTCTGCGTTGGCCCGCGCCGCATCAATCACTTCTTTGTCAATATCATATCCCTGCAGATGTGTTGTGACATTAAGGTCCAGCAGATCCTGTGCCTCTTCGCGCGCATCAGACCAGCAGGATTCTGGAAGAAAGTTGACCCACTCCTCCGCAAGAAAGGAACGGTTGATCCCGGGTGCCATATTTGCAGCCATCATCGCCGCCTCAATCGGAAATGTTCCGCTTCCGCAGAATGGATCTACCAGAATCCGGTCCCGCTTCCAGGGTGTCAGCATCAGCAGTGCAGCTGCCAGTGTCTCAGTAATCGGCGCCTTTGCCGTCTGTACACGGTACCCCCGCTTGTGCAGAGATGTTCCGGTCGTATCCAGGCCGACTGTCACGATGTCTTTCAGAATAGAAACACGGATTGGATAGGAAGCGCCTGTTTCCTCGAACCATCCGGTATGGTAGACCTTCTTCAGCCGCTCGACAATTGCCTTCTTCATAATTGACTGAATATCAGAGGGACTGAACAATTTACTCCTGACTGAATTTGCCTTCGCAACCCAGAACTTTCCGTCCTTCGGGATGTAGCGTTCCCACGGAAGCTCCTTCGTCGCTTCGAACAACTCCTCAAATGAACGCGCCCTGAAAGCGCCGACCTTCAGCAGCACGCGCTCTGTCGTCCGCAGAAACATATTTGCGTCTGCAATGGCCTGCAGATCGCCGGTGAACGTCACTTTCCCGTCTTCTACCTGAGCGATCTCATACCCGAGATCTGTAATCTCACGTTTCATGACAGATTCCAGTCCGAAGTGACATGGTGTAATCAATTCAAACAATTCCATGCTGCTTATCCTTTTTATTGCAAATGCACGATATACTGCACTGTCTGTTTTCCCCGGACAGAGAAACATTCGCATTTTCTGCCCGTTTTCCCCGGACAGAGAAACACCCCGGTAGGGGAGCTACCGAGGCATTTCGAGGGGAGTATAAATAATTAATAAGGGGTTATTAATTGTAAAAAAAATTTTTTGAAGGGTAAATTCTTTTTACAAAGACGATTATATACCAGCCTACATAAAAAATCAACAAAAAATTAAAACAATTTGCGCACTTTTCCGCCAATCATAACGGTATGAATTTTTGACATGGGCTTTTGTTCTGTGTATAATGCTTCAGGGAATATCTCCCTTTGTATAAGAATCATTTTCCTGCACAGAGGAAGACGCACTTCGTGCGTTGCGCAGCTCGCGCGCAATCAAAGATCGCGATTGAATTGATACAGGAGTTATATCACCATGCTGCTTGCCTGTCAACAGATTTCAAAAACCTATTATACAGAACCGGTATTGAAGGATGTTTCCTTCCATATGGAGGCAAATGAGAAGATGGCTCTGACCGGAATCAACGGATCAGGAAAATCAACGCTTCTGAAAATTCTTGCCGGGCGGGAAAACTACGACAGCGGCCATCTGATTCTCCCGAAGGAATGCCGGATCGGTTATCTGCCGCAGATTCCTGAAATTGACGGGGACGAAACCATTTACGAAATACTCGAAAGTGCCAAGGCTGATATCTTCCGGATGGAATCCTCCATGCGCTCCATGGAAGAACAGATGCATCATCTGTCCGGTCCGGATCTGGATAATCTGATGCAGGCTTACACGGATCTGACACATCGCTTCGAGCAGGCAGACGGCTATGCGGCAAGAAGTGCCATTGAAGGTGTTTTCCGCGGTCTGGGATTTGCAGAACAGGACCGGACCCGTCCGGTCTCATCACTTTCCGGCGGCCAGAAGACCCGCGTTGCCCTGGGCAGAATTCTGCTTGAAGAGACTGATCTGCTTCTGCTCGACGAGCCTACGAACCATCTGGATATGAATTCCATCGAGTGGCTGGAATCTTATCTCTCTTCTTACCGGCATGCTGTTTTAATTGTCTCACATGACCGGTATTTTCTGGACCGGGTCGTTACGAAGGTGGTTGAACTGGAGCATGGAACAGCTCTTTCTTTTACCGGAAATTATACACAGTACAGCCAGAAAAAGGCCGAAGTGCGCAAAGCGATTCTGCGCGCCTGGGAAAAGCAGCAGGATGAGATCCGCCACCAGGAAGCTGTCATTAAAAAGCTGAAACAGTTTAACCGTGAGAAGAGCATCAAGCGCGCGGAAAGCCGTGAAAAGGCTCTCTCCCGCATGGAACGGATCGACAAACCTGTTGATGAGCATTCGGAAATGCATCTGCAGCTGCAGCCCCGGACTGAAAGCGGCAAGGACGTGCTGGAAGTGGATTCCCTCACGAAAGCTTTTGGGGAGCATCTGCTCTTCCGGGATCAGAACTTTTCCATCCACAAAGGAGAACGCGTCGCCATCATCGGCCGCAACGGAACCGGCAAGACCACCCTGCTGAAAATGATCTGCGGTCTGGAACCGCCGACCCTGGGCAGCTGCACCCTCGGCACAAATGTGCAGATTGGTTATTTTGACCAGGAACATCAGCTGCTCCATCCGGATAAGACGATTTTCGAAGAAATCTCTGATCAGTACCCAACCCTGACCGCCACAGAGATCCGCAATGTTCTTGCGGCCTTTCTCTTTACCGGTGACGATGTATTCGGTCTGGTCGGCAACTTAAGCGGCGGCGAACAGGGTCGTGTGGCACTCGCGAAACTGATGCTCTCAGAGGCAAATTTTCTGCTTCTGGACGAACCCACCAACCACCTGGACGCCATCTCCCGCGAAATACTCGAAGATGCACTCCGGCAGTACACCGGCACGATTCTCTGTGTCAGCCATGACCGGTACTTTGTCAACCGGATTGCCACCAGAATACTGGATCTTGAAGGCGGGAATTTTGTCAACTATATCGGCAATTATGACTACTATCTGGAAAAGCATGAAGAGATGCAGGCACAGCTGTCAGCCGCCGCCGGCGATACCGGATCCGTTATCTCAGAATCCAAGCAGGCACGCGCCGAACAGAAACAGCGCCAGACAGAAGAACGGCGCCGCAAAAACCAGCTGGCTTCCGTCGAAAACCGGATTGCAGAACTGGAAGCACGCAATGATGAAATCGATGCGCAGTTCGCACTGCCGGAGACCGGCACTGATCTTCCGCTCTGTCAGAAACTGTCTGCTGAGCAAAGTGCGATTAATGAAGAGCTTTCAGAGTTGTATGCGCAGTGGGAACTGCTGGCAGAATAGAGGAGACAGGGGACGGTTCTCTGTCTCCTGTCTCCTCAAAAAGAACCGGGTCACCCATCAGGTGATCCGGTTCTTTTATGTGTTCATTGTTTCACTGACGCATCCTCAGACCGGATAGGATTTGGTCTCGGCGTCGCCCTTCGTCGCATCAATGCCAGTGTTCTGTGCATCACGATACTTGAAGAAGTCCATAGCAACCTGCGGGAAGAGTGCGTAGCTGAGTACGTCTTCGTCCTGCTGCATGTACGGTGCGATCTCCTTGCGGAGTGTATCGAGCTCCGGCTCCAGATCATCTGCGAAGCGGTGTGTGATCGGCTGTTCGCCGGTCTCTTCTACGACACGATCCTGCAGTGCCTTATCGACCGGATTGGTGGTCTGGCCATATCGGCCAAGCAGAATATCCTTGGTCTCTTTTGTGATCATCTTGTAGCGCTCGCCAAAGATGACATTGAAGACAGCCTGTGTACCGACGATCTGTGAAGACGGTGTGACAAGCGGCGGATCACCCAGATCCTTACGGACACGCGGTACTTCTTCCAGAACATCATAGAACTTGTCTTCTGCGTGCTGCTCTGCCAGCTGGCTGGTCAGATTGGACAGCATGCCGCCCGGTACCTGATACAGCAGCGTCTTGATGTTGACGCCCATATTCTTCGGGTTCAGCAGACCGTTCTCGAGACACTCGTCTCTGTAAGGACGGAAGTAGTCGGCGATCTCTGCCAGCTGCTTCTGATCCAGTCCGGTGTCGTACGGTGTTCCCTTGAATGCCTCAACCATAACTTCCGTTGCCGGCTGGGAGGTACCCAGTGCAAACGGAGACATCGCACAGTCGATGATATCAACACCCGCCTCAACTGCTTTCATGTATGTCATGGCAGCTTCACCGGATGTGTAATGTGTGTGCAGGTCAATCGGAAGATTTGTAACTTCCTTAAGCGCTGTAACAAGTTCTGTCGCAGCTGTCGGAATCAGCAGGCCGGCCATATCCTTAATACAGATGGAATCTGCACCCATTTCCTCGATTGCCTTTGCCTTGCTGGTCCAGTAATCAAGTGTGTACGCATCACCCAGTGTATAGGAAAGCGCGATCTGCGCATGTGCGCCTTCTTTGTTTGCCGCCTTTACACAGGTCTCCAGATTGCGGAGATCATTCAGGCAGTCAAAAATACGGATAATATCAATTCCGTTGGCAACGGATTTCTGTACAAAATACTCTACGACATCATCTGCATACGGTCTGTATCCGAGGATATTCTGTCCGCGGAACAGCATTTGCAGTTTTGTATTCTTAAATCCGTCACGCAGTTTACGAAGTCTCTCCCACGGATCCTCATGCAGGAAACGCAGGCAGGAATCAAATGTCGCGCCGCCCCAGCACTCGACTGCGTGGTAGCCGATCTTGTCCATCTTGTCAATAATCGGAAGCATCACTTCGGTCGGCATACGAGTCGCGATCAGCGACTGATGCGCATCACGAAGGATCGTCTCCATGATTTTTACTGGCTTTTTAGTCTGTTCAGCCATTCTATACCTCCTGTATAAATCAGCAGTAAACGCTGCCGCATCTTTACAGAACGTAACATAGTTTTTCTGTTCCGGATGCTTGCGTCATAAAACTGCTTCAAATATCAATCCTTCATCAAACTCCAAAGATCGCCATAAATGTACCGGCCGCAACTGCCGTACCGATAACACCTGCGACGTTCGGTCCCATCGCATGCATCAGCAGGAAGTTGGTAGGATCCGCCTCTGCACCGACCTTCTGCGAGACACGGGCCGCCATCGGAACAGCTGAAACACCGGCCGAACCAATCAGCGGATTGATCCTTCCGTTTGTCAGCTTGCACAACAGCTTGCCCAGAAGGACACCTCCCGTCGTACCAAACATAAATGCAATCAGTCCGAGTGCAACGATTTTCAGTGTTGTAACATTCAGGAATGCCTCTGCACTGGTCGTTGCGCCGACAGATGTACCGAGCAGAATAACGACAATATACATCATTGCATTTGACGCGGTCTCTGTCAGCTGGTGTACGACACCACTCTCACGGAACAGATTGCCGAGCATCAGCATACCGACCAGCGGAGCTGTTGACGGAAGCAGCAGACATACAACGATGGAAATCACGATCGGGAAGAGGATCTTCTCGAGTTTGGATACCGGCCGAAGCTGTGACATCTTAATCTTCCGCTCTTCTTCTGTTGTGAAAAGCTTCATGATCGGCGGCTGGATGATCGGAACGAGTGACATATAAGAATATGCCGCTACGGCGATCGGACCCATCAGAGATGTCTGACCCAGTTTACCACAAAGGAAAATAGAGGTCGGACCATCGGCTCCGCCGATGATGGAAATGGCTGCTGCTGCCTTGCCGTTGAATCCGAAGAGGATTGCCAGGAAGTATGCAACATAAATACCGAGCTGTGCTGCAGCGCCCATGATAAAGCTGATCGGATTTGCAATCAGCGGACCGAAGTCCGTCATGGCGCCGACACCCATGAAGATCAGGGATGGCAGCAGGCTCCACTCATCAAGTGTAAAGAAATAATGTAATAATCCGCCGGCATGCTCGATTCCCGCCGAATCGACATACGGTTCTGCCATGATATCCGGATAGATATTGACCAGCAGCATACCGAATGCAATCGGAACCAGAAGCAGCGGCTCAAACCCGTGCTTGATCGCCAGATAAAGGAAAACGAGTGCGACAACAATCATCAGATAGTTGCCGACCTTCAGATTCATAAATGCGGTCTGATCAAGCAGGTTTCCCAATGTCTGTGTTATACCTGACATGTCTACCTCCAGAGAATCAATTCATGGTTGCGAGAATATCACCTGACTCAACTGCATCGCCGACGGAGACATTGACAGACGCAATGGTTCCGCCCTGCGGAGCAACGACCGGAATCTCCATCTTCATTGCTTCAAGTGTGAGAACAGTATCGCCGGAAGCCACTTCTGTACCTGCCGGTGCGTCAATCTTCAGAACCTTGCCCGGAACAGATGCGGAAATCTCTACGCCGCCTGCAGAAGCTGCGGGTGCTGCTGCCGGTGCCGGTGCTGCCGCAGGTGCTGCTGCCGGTGCCGCCGCAGGTGCTGCTGCAGCCGGCATTGCTGCCGGAGCGCCTGCAGCGCCTTCTTCAACTGTTACATCATATACTTTGCCGTTAACTGTAATTCTGTATGTTTTCATGGATGCTCCTCCTAAGCTCTCTTCCAGTTTCTGCCGGACGCACGTCTCTTAATCGAACGTACATAGTAACCTTCTGCTGACGGCATATCTGCCTCGGCTGCTGCAATTGCTGCCGCAATCACCGCCGCAATCTCGTCCTCTTCATCTGCTGCCGCAGCCGCAGCTGCAGCTGCATTATTTGCGATTTTCTTTCTTGCAAGTCTTTCTGCTGCAGCCGGATTTAAAACGCTGATCTCGTCATCATCACTGACTGCTGCTTTTTTCTTTCTGGTCTCCGGATTCACATATTTAAACAGTGAAATCACGAAGGCAAGGAAAAACAGAACAACGAAGACGACCAGAAGACCTGTGATCGTATTCTGCCCCGCCTGTGCCATACGCGTGCTCAGCGGATAATCGACGTTCATGACGAAATTCATCGGTACATAGGAACGTGTTGAATCGTCATAGTCAAAATAAACGATCGTCTCGACATTATATTTTTCAAATACAACATTTGATATAGCCGCCACCTGATCGCCGCTGTCGTCGATCGCTACCGGACCGACCTCCTTAAAAGCGCCGATCTCATCGCGGTTATCCCGGATGGCATCCACCAAAACTTCATAAAATCCGCCCTGTTCGCGTACCGTATCAAGCGTGGCATCATCGTAATTAAAGATTTCCGACAGGAAACTTTCGACATTCGCCTGATAGGCCGTCTTCTCATCATCTGTCATCGGCCTGACAGCCGCAAATGCAGACAATGCAGTGCCGGCCAGCAGCAGCACACTCAGAATCAGTGCCGCCAGGACGGTTCCTGTTCTTTTTCTGCTATTCATGGCGCCTCCTTACCTTAGACCGTTCCGTGCTTTTTATCCGGGCGGAACTCACGCTTTGTAAAGAGCATCTCAATTGCACCGATCAGATATTTTCTTGTTTCCTCCGGTGCAATTACTGTGTCAACATATCCCCTTGCAGCAGCTGCTTCCACACTGTTCTGCAGTGCATCATATGCCTTTGTCTGTTCAGCAATTACATCGCCGCCGGCTCCGTCATACATGATCTTCGCTGCAGAAGCTGCATCCATCATACCGCACTTCGCATCTGTCCATGCGTAGACCAGATCTGCGCCGAGGGAACGGCTGTTCATCACCAGACCTGCGCTGCCGAATGCCTCACCTGTGATCACATTGATCTTCGGTGTTGTCGCGCTGGTAAATGCATATGCAAGTTCAGCCGCTGCCTTTGCAATGTGTGTCTCCGAACACTGTGTCGCTTTGAAATGATTTGCATTGGTCAGTGTCACAACCGGAATGCCGAATGCATCACAGAACTTCACAAAAGAAGCCGCTTTGCGCGCACCGCGTGCACTGATCTCACCGTCAAAAGATTCTGCAACAGAACCGTCTGCATCATAAAGCGATGTGCGGTTTGCAACTGCACCGACCGTATTTCCGCCGAGCCGGAACAGAGCTGTTACCATATCCTTGCCGTAATCCGGCTTTGCCTCAAAATAAACACCGCTGTCAGCCAGACGCGGCAGAAGAAGTGCCGGATCTGCCTTGCATGCAGCAGCATCTGTGACAAGACGGTTCAGATCATCTGCAAATGAAGCATCATAAGCATCGTCCTCGTTGTTTGCCGGCAGCACTGTTAAAAGCGCGCGCATGCATGCGAGAATATCAGCCTCTGTGCCGACCACATCGACCATGCCTGCCTCACTGCTCTGGAACGCAGCCGAGTCTGTATCGTTTTTACCTGCGTAGTTTTCCGGAATTGCGTTCGGAGAATTGACAAAGAGTTTTGCCTGATCTGCTTCCATAAAGACAAAATCAGAAAGGGCCGGAACAAGTGCCATGCCGCCGCCGCAGGAACCGAAGATACCGGTTACCATCGGGACAACACCGGATGCATTGCTCATCGCCATATAGATACCGCCGAATGCCTGAAGTGCATCAGAAGCTTCTTCCAGACGCATGCCCGCGCTGTCAATCAGTCCGATCACCGGCGCGCCCATCTTGACCGCCATATCGATAATCCGGACGATCTTCTTTGCATGCATCTCACCGATTGTTCCTTTCATCACAGAGAAATCCTGGCTGTAAACATACACCAGACTATCGTTAATCAGTCCGTAACCTGTGATGACTCCGTCCGATGGCTGTTTTTTATCAGACAGATTGAAATCTGTGCTGCGCGCCGTAACGGCTGCACCGATCTCAACAAAACTGCCCGGATCCAGCAGCGCTTCAATTCTCGCTGCAGCCGGACTTCCCACCATGCTGCTCATTCTCTTACCTCCATAAATGATATTACTGTTGCCATCTAATGACAAATTTTTCGCCAATACTATTCTAACTGTTTCATATCTATATTTCAACTATTTTTGTATTAATTCAGATACAATTTACCGCATCTCAGATTTTGCTGCACATCTGTTGGGGAAACATGGGCATCTTTTTGTATCAATATTTGTAGTTTTTACACCGTGTACAAAAATCAAGTCCCGACCCTGCGGGACTTTGGGCTTCACACGCCTTAAGGATGGGGACTGTTCCATTGCATTCAGACGTCAACCCGGATCTGTTCTGCACCGGCAGCCGCCTCTCCTGCTGCCAGTTCCGCCTCAGCCTCCATGCGGAAATCCTCCTTCTCAACAGCTGAGAGTTCCGGCAGATCTGCACTGGAACTGATCCCGAAATTCCGCAGAAACTGATCTGTCGTTCCGAACAGGATCGGTCTTCCCGGCGCATCCAGGCGACCCACCTCCCGCACCAGATCATATTCGATCAGCTTATTGACAGCATGGTCAGACTTAACGCCTCTGATCCGTTCGATCTCCGCCTTGGTCACCGGCTGTTTATAGGCAATGATAGACAATGTCTCCATCACAACTTCTGTCAGGTGCGGCTTCGGCGGATGGCTTGCAATCTGAATCAACGTATCAAAATACTGCTGTTTTGTACAAAGCTGCCAGCTGTTTTCCAGCTCCAGCAGCATGATACCGGATTCTTCTGCGCTATAGCGCTGCTGCATACGCTGCAGAATCTGCTTTGCCGTCCCCGGCGTGCAGCCTGTCACAGCTGCCAGACGATCCAGCGAAACGGGATCTCCGGCTGAAAACAGAACTGCCTCGATCGCGCCTGCTTCTGTCCATCCTTCCGGATGCTGTTTCTCTTCTTCTGTCTGTGATTTTTCCGTCCGGATCTCATCTGCTGAATTTTCAGCCGGCTGCCTGTGTTCTTCCATCTGCTGCTCCTTCTATGTACAAGTCTGCATCATTTCCGGCGCCCTCCCTGTCAGCTTCTGCCGGATCAGAAAGGTCCGCGCCCTCTACTGCATTGATTTCAATCTCTCCGAACAGTTCATTCTGTGAGATCCTGATCTGGCCGGTCTTCATCAGTTCCAGCACCGCAAGGAATGTCATGATTGTCTGCATCTTGCTGTTCTGTGCCTCGAGAAGTCCCCGGAACGTCATGTGCCGTTTCTTTCTGGCCGCCTTTTTTACAAATGCGATCTTCTCCGGCAGTGTCACATCTTCCTTCTCGATGTGCCCGAACCGGCTGCGGATCGGATCGATCTTGTTTTCCTGACGCTTCAGGACAAAACGGAATATTTCCTCCAGCCTCTGCATCGTGACATCCGCGAGCAGTTCCTCCGTATCAACAGGCGGACGCCATGCCAGCACTTCTTTGGGAAACTGCTGTTCCCTTGTCACGCGGTTGCCTGTTTCTTCCATATACACCCGCAGCTTCTCGGCCATAAAACGATACTGCTTATGTTCCAGAAGTGCGCGGACCAGCTCTTCTCTGGGATCTTCCTCTTCCCCTTCTTCATTGACCTCTTTGGGCAGCAGCATGCGGCACTTGATGTCAATCAGTGTCGCGGCCATCACCATGAATTCACTGGTGACATCCATGTCTTCATGGTCCATGGCCCGCACGTATTCAAGATACTGATCCGTTATTTCAGAGATCGGTATATCATAAATATCGATCTTATTTTTATCAATCAGGTGCAGGAGCAGGTCCAGCGGTCCTTCAAATTTTTCCAGTTTTACATCGATCGCCATAGCGGTTTTTCATTCCTGTTTCTTTCTGTCCTGTTTCCGGCAAATTGTTCTTCAGCGTCTGCCTTCTGTTTCTCAGGAGCTTTCTGCTGTTTCTCTGCGTCAGTCTGCGGTTCCGGTGTATCTGGCTTGTTCCGGTGCATTTACCAGAATATCGATCACGGCAAGTTCACGCGGATTATTGATGCGCGCTGATACGGTGTGTTCACCAATTCCGGCACTGATGACAACATGCCTCTGTTTCTTTACGATCATCCCGTGTGCATTGCGCGGGAAGAGACGGAAATCAGGCCCCACCAGAGACCGTCCGCCCGCCAGCTGCATAATACCGCCGTGATAATGCCCGCAGCAGGTCAGATCAGCTCCCCATTTCAGGTATGCATAAATCTGGGCCGGATTATGCGCGAGCAAAACAGTCACTTCATCCGGATCCGGCCGGCCGAACCGGCTGTTCAGAACCGAAACCGGCATTCTGCTTCTGTGAAAACGGCTGTAGTAGCGGCGCGGCAGGTCGAATCCACAGATCCGGACCGGCACATCCCCGCATCTGACCGCCGCACTTTGATTTTCCAGAAAGATCACCCCTGCTTCCAGCAGCGGATATTTGTACTGTGCATACATGGTTCCGTACTGTTCCGGATAGATCTTCGCGCGGTACTCATGATTACCCGTGCCGCACCAGACTGTATGCCGCCCGGCAAGTTCCTTCATGAAACGTACGGCAGGCGCAACAGGAATTCCGGGCCGCGCGATAAACATATCGCCGCCGCACAGCACCAGATCCGGTCCGGCAGCATCAATCATATCCATAACCACACGCGTTTCCTCCGGATCTGCCGCATTGTGCAGATCAGTCAGGAACACTGCGCGGATCTGCTGCCTTGACAGATTCTTCCTGTTAATTCGGACGGTATAATGTGTCTGAACCACTTCTTTCATATACACCCCCGGCTGTCTCCACATAACAAGAGCTCTGACTGTCGTCAGAGCTCTCTTATGCATTAATTGTATTTGCGCTTTCTAGCTGCTTCGGATTTTTTCTTGCGGCGAACGCTCGGCTTCTCGTAGTGCTCTCTCTTACGGATTTCCTGCTGAATACCAGCCTTCGCGCAGCTGCGCTTAAATCTTCTCAAAGCGCTGTCCAATGTCTCGTTTTCTTTGACGATTACATTAGCCATCCCCAGACCTGACCTCCCTCCGGTTGCGAACTCATGCTGAAACACCTTGATAAATGGCATTTCGCACGTATCTAATTATAACAGGTTTTCCCTAAACGTCAATAGATATTTCGTTTAATTTCAGACTGCCTTTCTGCAGAACGCTGTGCTTTTTATGAAAGCTGTCCTGCCAGAAGATCCTTCGCTTTGTCGATCAACTCCCCGATCTTCTCCGGATTCTTTCCGCCGGCCTGTGCCATATTCGGACGGCCGCCTCCGCCGCCGCCGACAATTTTAGCAGCTTCGCGGATCAGATTGCCTGCGTGTGCGCCGGCTTTCTGTGCCGCATCTGTCGCCATGGCAACAAGCGTTACTTTGCCGCCTTTTGCGGATGCAAGCAGAACGACACCCTCACCGATTTTCTCTTTCAGCTGGTCGCCGAGATTGCGCAGTTCATTACCGTCCGTATCCGGAACAGACACTGCCAGCAGCTTCACACCGTTTACTTCCTGCACCTGATCCATGACATCGCCCAGAGATTCCTGTGCAAGTTTATTCTTCAGTGATTCATTTTCGCTGTTCAGAGACTTGATCTCTGTCTGCATATGCGCAATGCGCTCCGGCAGGTCAGCGGCATCGGTTTTCAGAAGTGCTGCCGCTTTGTGCAGGATTGCCTCCTGCTCAGCGTAATAGTGAATCAGATTTGCTCCCGTCAGTGCCTCAATTCTGCGCACACCCGAGGAGATGCCTGCATCGGAGAGGATCTTGAAATACTGGATCTCATTGGTATTGGAAACATGTGTTCCGCCGCAGAGTTCTTTTGAAAAATCTCCCATGGACACAACGCGCACGCTGTCACCGTATTTCTCATCAAACAGTGCCATGGCGCCGGTCTTTCTGGCATCTTCGAGCGACATGATGTCAGTCGTGACTGCCAGTGCATTTCTGATCTCGTCATTCACCAGTTTCTCAACCTGGCTGATTTCTCCCGCTGTCATTGCCTGGAAATGTGCAAAGTCAAAACGCAGACGCGTCGGGGAGACAAAGGAACCCTTCTGCTCTACATGGGAACCCAGAACTGTCTTCAGTGCCTTCTGCAGAAGATGGGTTGCGCTGTGGTTGCGCGCTGTCGCCATACGCGCCTCGCGGTCAACCTGAAGTGACGCTGTGGAACCGTTCTGGATTACACCGCTCTCAACATAACCGACGTGGCCGATCATGCCGCGGATATGAATGGTATCCTCTACGCGGAATACGCCGTCGGCCGTTTTGATCACACCGACATCACCGACCTGTCCGCCCATCGTTCCATAGAACGGTGTTGCAGCTGTTACGATCGTACCTTTCTCTTCTGTGCCAAGAACCTCTTTCAGTTCTGTCTCACCGGCAACTGCGAGAATTTCCGATTCCATCTCCAGATGATCATAGTAACCGTCGAATTCAGAAGTAACCGATGCGTCAATTTCATCATAGACTGTTGCATCTGCACCCATGAAGTTGCTGGTCGCGCGGGCTTTCCGGGCAGTCTCCTGCTGTATTTTCATGCAGGCTGCAAATCCATCCTCGTCGATGCTGTAGCCCTTTTCCTCCAGGATCTCACGGGTCAGATCCAGCGGGAACCCGTAGGTATCGTACAATTTAAATGCATCCGCGCCTTCCAGTGTCTTCTTACCGGCTTTCTGCAGACCTGCTTCCATATCGCCAAGAATACGAAGGCCCTGATCCAGTGTCTTGTTAAACTGCTCTTCCTCATTGTTCAGAACTTTGATGATAAAGGTCTTGCGGTCCTGCAGTTCCGGATATGCTGCGCTGGAATCCTGCATCACGCGGACCGACAGATCTGCAAGGAACTGATGATCAATGCCGAGAATGCGTCCGTGTCTTGCTGCACGGCGGATCAGACGGCGCAGTACATAGCCGCGTCCCTCGTTGGAGGGCATAATACCGTCAGAGATCATAAATGTCGCAGAACGAATGTGGTCTGTGATAACACGGACAGAAACATCTGTCTTGGCATCTGTTCCATATGTTACGCCCGCCACGCGGCAGACCTCATCGCGCAGTGCGCGAACGGTGTCCACATCAAAAATCGAATCGACATCCTGTACGACAACGGCGAGACGCTCAAGGCCCATGCCGGTGTCAATATTCTTCTGCTCCAGTTCCTCATAATGACCTGCACCGTCGTTGTCAAACTGGCTGAACACGACGTTCCATACTTCGATATAGCGGTCGCACTCGCAGCCGACTGTACAGTCCGGTTTTCCGCAGCCGTATTTCGCGCCGCGGTCATAATAGATCTCGGTACACGGACCGCACGGACCACTTCCGTGCTCCCAGAAGTTGTCTTCTTTGCCGAATTTGAAAATACGCTCCGGCGCAATGTGCATCTCGTCGCGCCAGATGCCGAATGCCTCGTCGTCATCCACGTAAACAGACGGATACAGCCGTTCCGGATCCAGGCCGACAACCTCTGTCAGAAATTCCCATGCCCACGGAATCGCCTCTTTCTTAAAATAGTCGCCGAAAGAAAAGTTTCCGAGCATTTCGAAAAATGTGCCGTGACGGGATGTCTTTCCGACATTCTCAATGTCGCCGGTACGGATACATTTCTGACAGGTTGTCACGCGGGTGCGCGGCGGAATCTCAGCGCCGGTAAAATACGGCTTCAGCGGCGCCATACCGGAGTTGATCAGCAGAAGGCTGTTATCATTGTGCGGGATCAGCGAAAAGCTCGGCATCCGCAGGTGTCCCTTGCTCTCAAAAAACTTCAGGAACATCTCCCGCAGTTCATTCAATCCATACTGTTTCATGGAAAAAATCTCCTTTTCAGGTATTCAATCTATAAGAATCAACTAACAAACGCTCAGGTAAATGATTCTATCACAAACCATTATGCAAGGCAAATTTTCTTGAAGTTTTTCTTGCCCTTCTTCAGCAGAATTCCTTCTTCGCCAATCGCGTCTTTTTTGACAGCGTACTTGAAATCTGTGATCTTTTCTCCGTCAAGAGAAACGCCGCCCTGCTCCACCTGCCTTCTTCCGTCGGAACGTGATTTTACCAGCTCCGCCTTCATCAGCATGGAGACAATGTCAATCTCATCGTTCTCGTTGAAGTCCTCATCTGCGAGGAGCGTCTTCGGCATCTCGGAAGCATCTCCGCCGCCGGCAAACAGTGCCTTTGCACCTGCCTCTGCCTTCTTCGCCTCCTCTGTGCCGTGAACAAGTTCAGTCAGCTGATATGCCAGAATCTCTTTTGCCTGATTCAGCTGGCTGCCTTCCCATTTGTCCATCTCATCAATCTGCTCAACCGGCAGGAACGTGAGCATGCGCAGGCATTTCAGAACGTCCGCATCCCCGACATTTCTCCAGTACTGATAGAAATCATACGGTGTCGTTTTATCCGGGTCAAGCCAGACGGCGCCGGACTGGGTCTTACCCATCTTCTTTCCCTCGGAATTCAGAAGCAGGGTGATGGTCATCGCATATGCATCTTTGTGGAGAATGCGGCGGATCAATTCTGTGCCGCCGAGCATGTTGGACCACTGGTCATCGCCGCCGAACTGCATGTTGCAGCCGTATTCCTTGTAAAGCTTATAGAAGTCATAGCTCTGCATCGGCATGTAGTTAAACTCCAGGAAGGAAAGTCCCTTCTCCATACGCTGTTCATAACATTTTGCGCGCAGCATATTGTTTACCGAGAAATGCGGTCCGATCTCACGGATAAATTCGATGTAATTCAGATTCATCAGCCAGTCTGCATTGTTGACCATCAGTGCCTTGCCGTCTGAGAAATCAATAAAGCGGCTCATCTGTACCTTGAAGCAGTCAATGTTGTGCTGAATGATCTCCGGCGTCATCATCTGCCGCATATCCGTGCGGCCGGACGGATCACCGATCATGCCGGTGCCGCCGCCGAGCAGGGCGATCGGCTTATTGCCTGCCTCCTGCAGACGCTTCATCAGGCACAGCGCCATGAAGTGGCCGACATGAAGGCTGTCCGCCGTCGGGTCAAAGCCGATATAAAAAACAGCATTTCCATTATTGACAAGTTCACGCACCTCAGCCTCGTCTGTGACCTGTGCGATCAGATTTCTCGCCTGCAGTTCTTCGTAAATTTTCATTTGCTTTCCTCTCTTTGCTTTTGAACATCAAAAAACTTCCGTCCCATAACAGTTTTCCTGCTCAGGACGAAAGTCACCTGCTTTCGTGTTACCACCTTAGCTTCACGCACACCTCACGATGTACGCCTCACAGAGTCCTTCGATGTGTAAATACACCTGAGACTCCGGCGTTTATTACGTACGCCAGCACGCCGGGACCTACTTACGGACATTTCATGACATACTGTTCATCTGTTCATAAAATAAATCACGCATCTCCTGCGTTGAAGAACGAAAGTCGTCATTGTCCGGTTCAGACCGGAGCTCCGGGAGGTATTCGTCTCGGGATTCCATGTGCGCCTCTCACCGTCCGGCAACTCTCTTATCACTTTCCCCCGGCTACTTGTTCCCTTCACAGCCTCTAACAGCCACAAGTATATCTGTTCAACCGATAATTGTCAAGGAAGGATCCCCTCATCTGTCAGGAGTCCCGTACCGTCAGCTGCAGATGTGGCAAGCTGGTCACACCGTTCATTAAACGCATGTCCGTCATGTCCCTTCACCCAGATGAACTTGACATTGTGCGGTTCTTTCGCCGCGAGGAGACGTTTCCACAGATCAACATTCTTTACCGGCTCATTTTTTCCGCGCTTCCAGCCTTTTTTAATCCATCCGTCAAGCCAGTGATCATTGAAAGCTTTTACCAGATACTGGGAATCCGAATACAGATTTACATCACAGGGCCGGCGCAGCTCCTCGAGTCCGGCAATTGCCGCCATCAGTTCCATCCGGTTATTGGTCGTCCGGACATACCCTGCGGACAGCTCTTTCTCATGCACGACTCCTTTTGAATCTGTGTAACGCAGAATTGTACCATATCCGCCGGGGCCGTCCGGGTTCCCCCGCGCAGATCCGTCCGTATAGATTTCTACAAACATTTTCATTATCCTCTATGTCCCTTTATATAATGACTGTCCCGTCAGACACTTTTCGCGGACAGCCAATAATCACCGGTACATCTATCTGTCAGGCGTGAGAGTCTGAAGCAATCCATTTCGTTTTTATTCAGCGATTTGCCAGTTCACGGGCGAGATCATCCCAGGAGATTCCTTTTTCTGCCATCAGCACCATCATATGGTAGAGGAAATCTGACATTTCGTAAACAGTTTCCTGCTTTTCCGGGTTTTTCGATGCGATGATGATCTCCGTCGCCTCTTCACCGAGCTTTTTCAGGATCTTATCGATGCCCTTGTCAAACAGATAATTCGTATAAGAGCCTTCTTTCGGGTGAATCTGGCGGTCCAGAATCACCTGATATACATCATTGAGAACACTTGCCATCTGCTTCTTCTCAGATACCGGATCCACCAGACTCCGGTAGAAGCAGCTGCGGTTTCCGGTGTGGCAGGCCGCACCGATCTGCGTGACGCGCGCAAGCAGTGTATCGTTATCGCAGTCAATCTGCATCGAGCGGACAAACTGCAGATGGCCGCTTGTCAGCCCCTTCTTCCACAGCTCCTGTCTGCTCCGGCTCCAGTAGGTCATGCGCCCGCTTCTGCAGGTTTCCGCAAAGGATTCCTCATTCATATAAGCCAGCATAAGCACTTCGCCGGTGGCATCATCCTGCACAATGCAGGGAACAAGTCCGGCTGCATCCGTCTTCATATCTTCCCATGTGAAGTGCGGCTTCAGCGAGAGATCCATCTGTTTTGGTTCCGCTGATTTCAATCCTGCATCACATGAGAGAATCCCCATCTCTGTCATGCCGGCGAGCGCCTTCACATTTCCCACATCACAGAGCAGCAGATCTGCATACTTCTCAATTGCATCCCGGTTCGCCGCAAACAGATCTGCATCCGGAACATATGCTGCAATCCGGTTCTTTCCAAATCGCTCAGAGACCTCCTGCAGCATCTCAAGGTTTGATTCCTTTTTCAGATTCAGGACTGCCATGGCACAGCCCGCATAGATCAGCTTCTTGATATCTTCCACACGTTTTACATTGCCGGCGCCGATCACCGGAACAATTGCCTCTGCACAGATTTTCCGCAGCTGTTCCAGGGAAGCCTCATGCGCCGCATCTCCTTCTGAGTGGTCAAATACAAGTATGCGAAGCGCACCGCCGTCCCGCTCAGCAACAGCAGCCTGAATAACTGCATCACTGCCTGTGCCGTCAATATGCAGGCAGGGAATTCTGATCTCTTCCGTCTTATTCATGATTCATTATCTCCTGTTTACAAACTTCCTTTCGTCGACAGTACATCCGTGATCCGCTCATCAAAGGACACCGCCATGTCCAGTGTCTTTGCAAATGATTTGAACAGCGCCTCCGCTTTGTGATGATCATTCATGCCGTCGAGTATTTTCAGATGCAGATTCATCTCTGCACTGTACGATACCGCATAGAAAAACTCCCGCACCATCTCCGTGGACATGTCCCCCATTTTCTCTGTCGAAAAATCACCGGAGAACATGAAATATGGCCTGCCGCAGAGATCACACGCTGTCATAACAAGTGTCTCATCCATCGGAAGGATGCTGCTGCCGTAACGGCGGATGCCTTTCTTATCGCCGACTGCATCTTTGATGGCCTGTCCCAGAACAATACCGGTATCTTCGATCGTGTGGTGATCATCTACTTCCAGATCGCCCTGCACCTGCAGTTTCAGATCAAACAGGCCGTGTCGCGCAAAGCCTGCAAGCATATGATCGAAGAAACCGACACCTGTATGAATCTCATAAACACCGGTGCCATCCAGGTTTAATTCCAGCTTAATATCTGTCTCATTTGTTTTCCTGTGGATTGCTGCTGTACGGCTCATTCGTTTCCTCCTGTACAGGTATCTTCATTTTTTTACGTCGTTTATAACCCGGCTCTGTTGTCTCTTATTGCTCATCCGCAAACCGGACTGCGATTGAATTGGCATGGGCTGTCAGCCCTTCACTTTTTGCGAATTCCTCAATCAACGTATGGACTGCGCCGAGCGCTTCTCTGGAATAATGAATCACGCTGGACTTCTTCACAAAATCGTCGACCGAAAGCGGCGAGAAGAATCTGGCCGTTCCGTTGGTCGGCAGAATGTGATTCGGCCCGGCATAATAGTCACCGAGCGGCTCACTGCTGTACGGTCCCAGGAACATTGCACCTGCGTTCCGGACCTTTGCCATGATCTCAAACGGATTCCGGGTAACAATTTCAAGATGTTCTGATGCGACATCATTGACCGTCTCAATTGCATCTTCCATCGTATCTGCCAGCAGAATCATTCCGAAATGATCCAGTGACTTCTCGATGATCGCACGCCGTTCCAGTTTTTCAAGAAATGCAGCGATTTCCTTCTGCACAGCTTCTGCAAGTTCCCGGCTGGTTGTCACCAGTACAGCCGAGGCAAGTTCATCATGCTCCGCCTGTGAAAGCAGATCTGCCGCGACATAACGCGGATTTGCCGTCTCGTCAGCAAGCACGAGGATCTCACTCGGACCCGCGACAGAGTCGATGCCGACTGCGCCGACGACAGATTTCTTTGCCAGCGCCACAAAGATATTTCCGGGACCCGTGATCTTATCGACACGCGGAATCGTTTCTGTACCGTAGGCAAGCGCGGCAATTGCCTGGGCGCCGCCCACTTTGAAGATCCGGTCAACACCGGCTTCACTGGCTGCCACAAGTACGGCAGGAGAAATTTCACCCTGCTTTCCGACCGGTGTCGTCATGATGATCTCTTCGACACCCGCCACCCGGGCCGGCACGATATTCATCAGAACAGATGACGGATAAGCTGCTTTTCCGCCGGGCACATAGACGCCTGCGCGGGCGAGCGGGCTCACCTTCTGTCCGAGAAATGTCCCATCTTCCGTGGTTGTAAACCAGCTGTTCATACGCTGTTTTTCATGAAATGCGCGAATTGATGCGTGCGCAGACCGGATTACTTCCAGAAGTGAATCCGGTACTTTTTCATAGGCTGCAGCGATCTCCCGCTCCGTAACCTCAATTGTCTCAGGCGTCAGTGTAATATGATCAAACCGTTCTGTATAATCGAACAGCGCCACATCGCCTTCCTGCCTGACACGTGCAAGGATTTCCTGTACGATCGTTTCCTGCTCGGTATAACGCCCGGTGTCACGCTGCGACAGGATCTCCCGAACCTGACGCCGTGTCTTTTCATTGACTTCCAGTATCTTCATATGAATCCATGCCTCGTTTCAGAATTATGTGCTGTGCCTGTTTTGTGCAATGTCTGTTTTCAAATTGCTGTATAACACTTCAGTTCAGATTGTCACGCAGTGCTTCAACCAGCTTTGTAATCCGCTCGTTGTCCATTTTCATACTGACCGGATTGACAATCATGCGGGCAGAAAGCGGACAGACCTCCTCCAGCACGGAGAGACCGTTTTCCTTCAGTGTGCTGCCGGTCTCAACAATATCCATGATCACTTCTGACAGACCGACAATCGGTGCCAGTTCAATTGATCCGTTCAGCTTGATCAGTTCAACCGTCTGGTTCTTCTGGTTATAAAAATAGTCTTTTGCAATATTCGGATATTTGGTCGCCACCCGGATCAGCTGATTGTGTGCCAGATACTGCCGCGCGCTCTCCGGCCCGCAGACACACATTCTGCATTTTCCGAATCCGAGATCCAGCACTTCGTGAACCTTGCGGTTCTCTTCCATAATGGTATCTTTCCCTACAATACCGATATCTGCCGCGCCGTATTCAACATAGGTCGGCACATCCGGTCCTTTCGACAGGAAAAAGCGCATCTTCAGTTCTTCATTATAGAAAATCAGCTTTCGCGAACTCTTATCCTTCATCTCCTCGCAGGAAATTCCGATCCGCTCAAGCAGCTCCAGTGTCTGGAATGCCAGACGTCCCTTTGTCAATGCAAATGTTAAATATCTCATTTATTCAATCCTCTGTCTGTGCGTTCAGTCCCTGCCGTGTGCAGCGAAGAACCGCACTGTTCCGTTCAGTCAACCGGAAGTTCCTGTACTTCTTTTGTCTGCAGATTGATCGCGTAGCGCTCATTTTCCGAACGGAAATAAATGATACCGCCAAACTGATTGCGCTCTCCGTAGGCGCGGTAATCATCGAGCTCCTTACCGGCTTCAAACCGTACACATGCCACATCCATCCCTCTGCTCCGGTGATCTTCCGCAAGCCGGATCGCCTCCGTTTCCAGATAATCCGGATAAAGAACCATCGTCTTAATGTCTGCAATCGGAAGTTCAATATTCTGCCGCTCAATGGCCATCAGCAGGGCATCTACTTCCGTCGTAAATCCGACAGCCGCGGCCTTCGGTCCGAAATGTTCCACCAGGTTATAGCGGCCGCCCTTAATGATGGCATCACCTGTTCCATATGTATATGCCTGGAAAATGATTCCGGAATAATAACGATAGGCCGTCAGCATTCCAAGGTCAAATGTCACATAATTCTCACAGCCATATGCCTGCAGAATCTCATAAATCCGCAGCAGGCGGTCACACGCCTCACGGGCAGTCCTGTTTGCCGTCAGACTGCGTGCTTTCTCCAGAACACTGACATCCCCGTACAATTCCGGAATGGAGCAGAATGCCTTCTGCAGATCATCCCGCAGGTGCAGCCCGGAAACCAGTTCCTGCACACCGAATTTATTCTGAATCGTCAGCAGATGACGCAGCTTTGTCTGCGTATCTGCGTCCATGCAGGCTTCGTTGGCCAGTGACTGAAAATAATCCACATGTCCGAGGCTGATCTGAAAATCCGGAAGTCCTGCATCCCGCATCACCGAGACAACCAGTGAGATCATCTCCGCATCTGCTTCCGGCCCCTCATCTCCGTAAAGTTCAACACCCATCTGTGTCTCTTCTTTGAGACGGCCCTGATAACTGCTGTTATTCTGGAAAATTCTGCCGTGATAGCACAGCCGGAGCGGTCCCGACTCCTCTGCAAAATACATGGAAACAAGACGTGCAACTGAAGGAGTAAAGTCCGGCCGCAGAACCAGCATATTTCCGTCTCTGTCAAAGAACCGGTACATTTCCTTCATGGGTGTTGTGCCGATCTCTCCGGAAAACACTTCTGAAAACTCGAAAGCCTGCGTCTCAACAGACTGG
>JAFRGW010000005.1 GCA_017433615.1 Eubacterium sp. | reverse complement strand
TGCCCGGCAACGAATATGTTACAGTGATGTACAGTCAGAAGGGACAGATGTTTCTGGCAGATCATTTTGAACAAATTCTGCAAGAAATATAAAAATCCAGGTAAGTATAAGGGACCATCGCAAGTGCGGTGGCCCTGTTGTGTTAGATTTTTTTAAAATATCAGGGAAACAGTGCCTGTGCGGCGGCATCCAGTGACGGATAAATGCCTGCGCAGAGTGCGCGAAGTTCATCGGTCGGCTCTGTCAGATCGGGAATCATGATTGTCGTGCAGCCTGCAACTGCTCCGGCGCGGATTCCGTTGGTGCTGTCTTCAAAGACATAGCAGTCTGAGGGATCCAGACCGAGCTTTGACGCTGCGATCTGAAAAATATCAGGCGCCGGTTTTCCTGCGGGAACTTCTGTTCCGCTGATGACTGCGTCAAAATAAGAAATCAAACCGGCATTTTTCAGATTGTTTTGTATGGTCTGCATGGGACTGCTGCTTGCGACAGCGATCCGCAGACCGTTTTTTCTGACAGTATCCAGCATCTCAAAAAGCCCCGGTTTGAGGGGAACTTCATGTTCCAGTTGCTCCGCAACACGGTCAATGCAGTCCTGCTGGAAACGGGCGGGATCAACATCCGGATAATAGTGCCGGATAATATTCCGCATATGTTCTCCGTTGGAGCCGCATACGGCTTTTGGAAATTCCGGGTCCGGAATCTGGCCGTATTCTTTTGCCAGAACCACCCACATATCTCTGTAGAGACGCTCTGTGTCAAAGAGCAGACCGTCCATGTCAAATATTGCACCTTTCAGCATAATCATTTCTCCTGTAATACCTGAATTATTAATCATTTTTGAACCATATTATTCTGTCGTTCTGAAGAGAGAACCTGAACCGCAATCCATGTTACATCTGATTCAGAAAATCCTGCACAAACGGAAGCGCAGCACCTGTCGAAATGCCATGCTCCGGCATCTTGCTGATCCGGATAAAGTCATCCGGTTCCGGAAATGAAGTGTGCGCCCGGATCTGACTGTACAGTACAGTCAGATCGTCTTCTTTGAGATACGGTGCGATATGCCCGCCAAGAATATAGTCGCAGTCATAGATAAGATGCACCGCATTGATTACTTCCGCCAGTGAAGAGAGCCAGGACATCCATCTGGCAGCTTCTGCTGTATTCTCTTTGCGTGCTGCCGCAAAGAACTGCGGCAGGCTCTCCCCATCCTGAAGCAGTGCGCTTATTGAGCACTCTGTTTCAACACATCCGCTTTGTCCGCAGTAACACTGTTTTCCGTTATGATACAGCTGCAGGTGTTCTATGGTTGCCTGATGTCCGTGTTTGCCGGCTGAAACAGACCGGTCCTGAATAAATGCGGCACCAAAATGTTCGCTGAGCAGTAAAAAAACAGCATTTTGTAATTCGGGAGAAACCCATAGTTCTGCTGCTGCAGCGCTGGCCGCGTCGTGAATCAGCCTGCATGGAAACGGCAATGCAGAAAAAACAGCAGTTGTCAGTCCCTCAAATGGAAGGATTTTTCCGTAGGCAATCTGCTGACCATCCGGGGAGACCAGCCCCTGGACGGCAAAACCAACGCCCAGAACCTGCGCATCGGATGCCGGGAGCTCCTTTATAAAATGCAGGATCTCGCTGCATAACGAATCATAATATTCTGGCGTATTTTGAAAAGCGACCTGATAGTTCTTCCTTTTCAGTTCTCTTCCATAAAGGTCAACGGCGACCAGCTTCCATTCGGAAGCGAGCAGTTCTGCACCAATTGCAATGCGGTAATCGGGCGTGACCGAATAGGCGGCAGCTTTTCTGCCCGCATATGCTGATGCGATGACACCGTTTTTGCAGATCATCCCATCCTGTTCCAGTTCTGCGAGCAGAGCAGTAACAGTAGGCCTGCTGAGACGCAGCGCGTAGGAAATATCCTGCTGCGAGCTGTCAGGGTTCTTATATAAGTGCTGATACACCAGATTCCGGTTTGTCTCTTTAATCTGCCCCGGCGTAATACTTTTTTTCATAGCGGTGAATCCTTTCTGCAGGAGATCGGGAAAATAATATCACAATCAAATTTGTAAATACATTTGACAAAATATAGTAACATATGTTTTTGGATCGCGCAACCCGGAATATTTGACAAGAAATGCAGGATTTATTTGTTGAACAGTTCCTATTGACGATTTACCCAATCCGGGCTAATGTGTAAATGCATTAAGCAAAACATATTTACAAAATAGTAAGACAAAATTGGCAGAGGAAAACAACATTATATTATGTGCGGGAGAAACAGCACAGAAGGAGGAAAAAAATGGGTATCATCGAAAACATGCGTCTGGACGGTAAGAAGGGTTTTGTCACAGGAGCAGCAAGAGGCATCGGAAAATGCACGGCGACTGCATTCGCTGAAGCGGGAGCAGATGTTGCAATTGTAGATCTTGATTTTGCAGAGGCACAGAAGACAGCTGCGGAAATTGCAGAAAAAACCGGACGTAAGGTGATTGCAATTTCCTGTGACTGTACAGATCCGGATCAGGTTGATGCCATGATAAATCAGGTGGTCAGTGAACTGGGAGGTCTTCATTTCTGTCACAACAATGCAGGAATCTGCATCAATGCACCCGCCGAGGAAATGACCTATGCACAGTGGAGCAAAGTCATCAATATCAATTTGAACGGGATATTCCTGACCGATATCGCAGCCGGAAAATATATGCTGTCCCATGGCGGCGGTTCGATTATCAATACGGCATCTATGTCGGCGCATATCGTGAATGTTCCGCAGCCGCAGTGTGCTTACAATGCTTCAAAGGCAGGCGTCGTGCAGCTGACCAAATCGCTGGCAGTTGAATGGGCAAAGAAGGGTGTCCGCGTCAACTGCATCAGCCCGGGCTATATCGGAACAGACCTGACCCTCAGTTCACCGACGCTGATCCCGCTGATTGAGCAGTGGAATGCGATGGCGCCGATGGGACGCCTCGGAAAACCGGAAGAACTCGAATCCATCTGTGTCTACCTTGCAGGAGATACGTCCACATTTACAACAGGATCAGATATCACAGTTGACGGTGCATTCACTTGCTTCTGATCAGAAAGGTATGGTGCTGAACAATGAATCATAATCAGAAATCTATGGGAAAATGGAGAAAACGCATCGGATACGGAATCGGAGATCTCGGATGCAATCTGGTGTTCAGCACCATGGCATCTTATCTGATGGTTTTCTACACAGATGTATTCGGCATTGCAGCGGCGGCAGCCGGAACGATGATGCTGGTGACAAAGTTTATCGATGCGATTACAGACACCTGTATGGGTATGATTGTTGACAGGACGCATACGCGATGGGGACAGGGAAGGCCGTATTTCCTGTTTGGCGCGGTTCCCTTTGCATTATTTACATTTCTGACATTCTTTATCCCGAATTTCAGCGGAAGCGGTAAACTGGTATGGGCGTATGTTACTTACTGCCTGCTCTGCACCGCCTATACAGTTGTAAACATTCCGCTGAACACAATCGTACCGCGTCTTACTTCCGACGTACACGAGCGTGATATTCTGGTCTCCACCAGAATGATCTGCGCGATGATCGGCACTGCGATCGTTATGACGATCACAGCTCCCCTGGTGCAGCGGTTCGGCGGCGGAAATGACGCAAAGGGCTATCTGGTAACAATGACAATGTACGGCATCATTGCGATGTTCATTTTCTTCTTCACGTTTTCCAGTACAGAAGAGGTTGTTCCGCCGGCAGTTGAACGTAAAAAAACATCTTTGCTTCAGGATCTGAAGGGGCTGACCGGACAGGCGTGGATCCTGTTTTTCCTGAATCTGCTTTATTTCTCACTGTATGTAGTAAGAAGTACGACTGTTATTTACTATTTCAAATATAATCTCGGACGCACTGAGTGGCTTTCCCTGGTCGGGATTTTGGGTATTCTTTCAGGTCTTCCGATGCTGCTGGCCCTGCCTTCCCTTGAGAAGCGTTTCAGCAAGCGTAGTCTGATGTTTGTCAGTGTGGCGATCTATGTAGCCGGCGATCTGCAGATTTTCCTCGGAAGAAATTCTGCGGCTTGTCTGCTGATCGGACTGGTAATCACGGGACTTGGAATTTATGGTATTTTCGGAATTACATTTGCAATGCAGCCGGATGTAATTGACTACTCTGAATATGAAAAGAACGCAAGCGTATCCGGCCTGATTGCGGCGTTTCAGGGATTCTTTGTAAAAGGCGGCATGGGGCTGACCAGCTTCGTAATCGGTGCGTTCCTGAAGAACGGCGGATATGTCGCAAATGCACAGCAGACGGCCAGGGCGCTTTCCTATATCGAAATCTGTTTCATCTGGATTCCGATTGTGCTCTGCGCAGGCATTGCAGTGCTTACATGGTTCTATCGGCTGGATGGAATTCGTGATAAAATGACAGTGGAACTGGAGCGCAGAAGAAATCAGCTCAGTGAGGCGTAAAACTGCGATTAACAGTTAATGCATATAGAAGACCATCTGCGTTTGAAAATGAAAGGAAGGATACGGCATGCGTGAGAGAGCGATTATTGAATCCGGACAGACAGCACTGGGAATTGAATTCGGATCCACCCGGATTAAGGCAATCCTGTCCGATTATACAGGGCATGTACTTGCATCGGGTGCATATGATTGGGAAAATCAGCTGATTGACGGGATCTGGACTTATTCGCTGGACAAGGTGCGCGAAGGGATGCAGAGCTGCTATGCGGAACTGCGCAGGAATATCCTGGAGAAATACAATATAACACTTAGCGTTGTGGGCGTGATCGGTATAAGCGCAATGATGCACGGCTATATTGCGACAGATGCGGAAGGAAGACAGCTGGCGCCTTTTCAGACCTGGCGCAATACGAACACGCTGGATGCCGCAGCGCAGCTGACGGAGCTCTTTTCCTATAACATTCCGGACAGATGGTCTGTCGCACATCTGTATCAGCGGATTCTGGACGGAGAGAAACATGTGCGCGAGATTGCTTCGGTTGATACACTTGCTGCATATGTGCACCGGCTTTTGACCGGAAAGCATGTCCTTGGTGTCGGCGATGCCTCAGGGATGTTTCCGATCGACACGGAAAAGAAGGATTACAACGAACGGATGGTACACCAGTTTACCGAGCTAATTGCAGACTACGGTTATCCGTGGACACTGCGCGGAATATTTCCGCAGGTACTGGCGGCGGGAGAAGATGCAGGCTGCCTGACGGAAGAGGGTGCCGCACTGCTGGATCCGACCGGAACACTGCAGCCGGGCATTCCGTTCTGTCCGCCGGAGGGCGATGCGGGAACCGGTATGGTCGCAACGAATGCAGTTGCACCGCGGACCGGAAATCTTTCCGCCGGCACCAGCATTTTCGCAATGATCGTATTGGAAAAGCAGCTTTCCCGTGTGTACAGAGAAATTGATATGGTGACGACGCCGGCAGGAGATCCGGTTGCCATGTCGCACGCGAACAACGGCACATCGGATCTCAATGCATGGGTGGATCTCTTCCGTGCCTTCGCGGAACTGACAGGACATCCTGTCGAGCCCGGTGAGGCATTCGAACTTCTGTATCAGCATTCTCTTGCGGGTGATTCGGACTGCGGCGGTCTTCTGGCGTACGGGTATCTTTCCGGCGAGGGGATCACACATCTGGAAGAAGGACGTCCGCTGTTTGTGCGGCGGCCGGACAGCAGCTTTACACTGGCCAATTTTATGAAAACACATCTCTACACATCGCTCGGCGCAGTTCGGATGGGAATGGATTTACTCACGCAGGATGAAGGAATCCGGATTGAACGTCTGATGGGGCACGGGGGCATGTTCAAGACGCCCGGTGTGGCACAGCGTTATCTTTCCGCTGCGATCGGCGCGCCTGTAACGGTGATGGAAACTGCCGGTGAGGGCGGCGCATGGGGCATCGCGCTGCTTGCAGCATACCGCATGTGCAGAAAGCCGGATGAGACACTCGGAGACTTCCTGAAGACAGGAATCTTTGCAGAACTGCCGGAGACAACGGTCATGGCAAGCGAACAGGACTGCGCCGGATTTGAGAAGTTTATGGAAAACTATAAGAAAGGTCTTGCTGTTGAGCGCGCTGCGGTGAACAGCTTCTAAAAAGGAGACAGGGGACGGTTCTCTGTCTCCTTCCGCTTCTGGCACAAGGATGCACTTTCCATGCAGCTCAGGTGAAATTCGCTGCATTGGAAAGTGCATCCTTTTTTGGATGAGCCAATGGAGGACAAATACGGGAGACAGAGAACCGTCCCCTGTCTCCCGGAGATTGTGATAAAAAGCACCGGATACCTGCTTCGGGATCCGGTGCTTTTGCAATGTTGCGAAATAAAGCAATAAATGTATAAAAGTGGGAAATCCTGTGCACTGACAAATCCTCATGTTGTGCGTATAATGCAATCAAGATCAAACAAAACAACAGACACACGCCGAAAGAAAAAACGAAAACAAAACGGCTGTGTCAAGAAAAGAAATTACAATTTAATACAAATCAAAAAACAAAAAGGAGGAAACAAAAATGGCACAGAAAATCAGAATCGGACTTGTAGGCGCAGGATGGATGGGCAAGGCACACGCTTCCGCACTGGCAAACGCACAGCTGCTGTTCGGACCGGAATACGGTGTCGCAGAATTCGCAATCGTCGCTGACGCAAACGAAGCTTCCGCAAAGAATGCAATGGAGAAAATCGGATTTGAGCGTATGTCCACAGATTTCATGGATGTCATCAACGCGGATGATGTTGATCTGGTCGACATCGCAACCCCGAACTCCTTCCACTATACAGTTGCCAAGGCAGCGCTTGAGGCAGGCAAGAATGTTTACTGCGAAAAGCCGCTTTCCATCTCCGCTGAGGAGTCCAAAGAGCTGGCAGAACTCGCTGCAAAGAAGGGTGTCATCAACTACGTCGGTTATAACAACACCATGAACCCGGCAAACGCATATGTCCGCGAGCTGGTACAGAGCGGCGCACTCGGACGCATCGTCCGCTTCCAGGGAACCTACGATCAGGATCAGCTGCTTGACGAGTCTCTGCCGATCACATGGAGACACATCAACAAACTGGCAGGATCCGGCGCACTCGGCGACCTCGGCGCACATCTGCTCTCCATCTCCCAGTTCATCATGGGTGATATCACAAGAGTCAATGCCATGACAGAGACCGTATTCCCGAAGCGTCCGAAGAGCGCAGGCTCCGATGAACTGGTCGACGTTGAGAACGAAGATATCGTAACATTCATGTGCAAATATGCAAACGGCGCAATCGGAACCATCGCAGCAGACCGTGTTGCTACCGGCCGCAAGAACTACCTGATGTATGAGATCCAGGGAACTAAGGGAACCGTCCGCTACGATCTGGAGCGCATGGGCGAAGTTCAGGTTTACTTCCATGATGACGATGTCCGCGACCGCGGCTTCCGCACCGTTCTGCTGAATCCGGAGCACAAGGGCTATAGCGCATTCCAGCCGGCAGGCGGCATCTCCATCGCATACAACGACATGAAGATCCTCGAGGTTCACGAGTTGTTCGCAGCACTGACCCACAATGAGCCGTATGCATGCAACTTTGAGTTTGGTTACAAGATCGACCGCACTATCGCTGCAGTTCTCGAATCCGCGAAGAACGAAGCATGGGTTGATGTTCAGTAAAAGTGTATAAGCGCCTGCCGGGGGAGCGGGAAGCGGGGGTTTATCCACGCAAGTCCGGTTTTCCGGCAGGGCGACAGACTTGAGGACGGGTCTGCAAAGCAGACGGAAAGTCCGGGAAATCTGGCGGATTGCAAAAGTGTGAAGCACAGAGCAATCCGGAAATTATGTAGAATAGAAAGGAAGGAAAATAAAATGGCAATTCGCACAGGTATCGCACCGGACAGCTGGGGCGTATGGTTTCCGGAGCATGAGAAACAGACACCGTGGTATCGCTGCATGGACGAGATGAAGGTTGCCGGCTATGCCGGCGTTGAGCTCGGACCGTGGGGATATTTCCCGAATACCAATCCGATGCTGAAGAATGCACTTGCTGCACGTGATCTGACACTGGTTGCAGGTACAGTCGGCGGAAATTTCCTCGATGATGCAAGTGTTGAAGATATGCTGAAGACAATCGATGAGATTGCTGCACTCCTGAAGGAGTTCGATACAGCAAAATACATTGTTCTGCTGCCTCCGATGTACACAAATCTTGAGACAGGCGAGCTGGAGATGGAGACAAAACTCTCTGATGAACAGTGGAAGAAATACTGTGACAATGTTCAGAAGTGCGCAGACCGCTGTGCAGAATACGGTCTGGAAGGCGTTTTCCATCCGCATGTAGACTGCCACGTTATGACAGAAGAAGAGATTGAGCGCTTCCTGAACGACACAACGGTAAATCTCTGCTTCGATACAGGTCATCATGTATACGGCGGCGGCGAGCCGGTCAGCTTTTACAGAAAGCACGCGGACCGCATTCCGTACATCCATCTAAAAGACTGCGATCTCAATGTCAAGGCTGAGATGGATAAGAATAAATGGTCCTTCGCAAAGGCTGTTACCGAGGATATCATGGTCGAGCCGGGCAAGGGAAGCATTGACTTCGCAGAGTTTTACAAGGCACTTGTCGAGAACAACTACGACGGATGGTGCGTAGTCGAGCAGGATCTGTTCCCGGTTAAATCCTTTGACGTGCCGCTTCCGATCGCTGCACGCGGACGTGAGAATCTTAAGAATGCTGGTTTTGTTGACTGATTAAACCATAATGCAAAGGAGACAGGGGATTGTCCCCTGTCTCCTTACATCTGATCACATCACATCCTAATCAATTCATATTCCCTTGTTCCAAGTCCGATCTTCTCGGCGTGTTCAAGGGTGTCTTTCCAGGAGGAATCCGGGTTGTTGTTCTCCCAGTGATCTCCGTGATCGTGGAAATCATGTGCATGCATGTGATCGCCGAGCTGGCTGTTGCGGATCGGTTTTTCTTTTGCGCAGAGGTCTACACAGGCCTGATCGAGCGCGACCGGATCGAAGGATGCGAGCATGCCGATATCCGGAAGGATCGGCGCATCGTTTTCACTGTGGCAGTCGCAGTTCGGGGAAATGTCCATGACCATGCTGATGTGGAAGGTCGGACGTCCTGCACAGACAGCCGCAGCATATTCCGCCATCTTACATCCGAGCTGATGACCGGCATCCCATTCAATATTTACGATTGCGTCGAACGGACAGGCGCCGATGCAGCGTCCGCAGCCTTTGCAGAGATCCTGGTTGATGACGGCAAGGTTGTTTTCGTAGGTGATTGCATCGGATCCGCAGGCCTTCGCACAGCGTCTGCAGCCGCGGCATTTTCTCGGACGCACGCGCGGATGTCCGCCGTCGTGCTGCTGCATCTTGCCGGCGCGGCTTCCGCATCCCATGCCGATATTTTTGATCGCACCGCCGAAGCCGGCCTGCTCATGTCCCTTGAAGTGGCTCAGGCTGATAAAAATATCGGCGTCCATGATGGCTCTTCCGATCATTGCTGTTTTGCAATATTCCCCGTTCGGAACCGGGACTTCGATATCGTCCGTGCCGCGGAGTCCGTCGCCGATGATGATCTGGCATCCGGTCGTGACGGTATTGAAACCATTGATATTTGCACAGTCCAGATGCTCCAGTGCATGTTTGCGGCTGCCGGGATACAGCGTATTACAGTCTGTCAGGAACGGCCGGCCGTTCTTCTCTTTGACCAGATCTGCAATCGCTTTCGCGTAGTTCGGGCGGATGTATGCCAGATTGCCCAGTTCTCCGAAATGCATCTTGATCGCCACGAACTGTTTCTCCATTTCAATTGTGTCAAATCCGGCCATCCGGCAGAGCTTCTGAAGCTTTGTCGTGATCGGTACGTTCATTTCTGTTCTGAAATCAGTGAAATATACTTTTGATTTCTCCATGAAATACCCCCTTTGTGCTGCTGTTCAGGATTGGTTCAGCGGAAAGCGCTGAAGTTTGTAGTTAGGAAATAAGTATAACATAAGAGCAAGTCAGATGGAATTACGGGTTTTAGCGGTCTGTTCTTTCAGAAATCGTTTCAGTGTTCCGGGATCCTGATGCATGTCCCATGCGCATATTTGAGAATCGTTAAGGAAATGTTGAGCCTCTGGCAGCTCGCGCGCGATCGGAGATCGCGATTCACAAAGAAGCACAGGCACTGGATGCTATGACCGGTTTCGGACCAGTTGGGCGGCATATAAGTCGTGCTTTGTATAATATTATGAGTAAATAATGATTTGAAGCGACATTTTTACAAATAATTGACATGGACTTACCCATGCAATTCTGCTAGAATGTACTCGTTTGTTAAAAGATTTACGAATACAGGTTAACAGGAGTAGTTCAATGCTTGATATTTCCACAGAAAGTTGTAAGACCCTCAGAAAAGATATCCTGACGATGCTGCATGCATCCGGCTCCGGCCATGCGGGCGGATCACTCTCATGTGTAGAGATCATGGATGCGCTGTACGGCGGAATTCTCCGGATTGATCCGCAGGAACCGAAGAAGCCGGACCGCGATTATTTTGTCCTCTCCAAGGGACATGCTGCGCCGGCACTGTATGCTGCTCTCGCAGAGCGTGGATTCTTCCCGAAGGAAGAACTGCTGACCCTGCGTAAGGCGGGTTCTCATCTGCAGGGACATCCTGATAAAAATAAAGTACCGGGTGTAGACATGACAACCGGCTCTCTCGGCCAGGGGATTTCCATTGCCACCGGTCTGGCGCTCGGCACCAGAACAAAGGGGTATGATTCAAAAATCTATGTCCTCACCGGTGACGGCGAACTGCAGGAAGGCCTCTGCTGGGAGGCAGCAATGGCAGCGGCGAACTACAAGCTCAGCAATCTTACTCTGATCGTCGACTGGAACGGTCTGCAGATCGACGGACCGAACGAGGATGTCATGAACCTCGGCGATCTCGGCGCAAAATTCCGTGCATTTGGATTTGAAGTCTGCGAAATTGACGGAAATGATCTGGATCAGGTAGTCAAGGCACTTTCTGCGCCGGCCGGTGACAAGCCGCGCTGTGTACTGGCACATACTGTCAAGGGCAAAGGTGTTTCGTTCTATGAGAATCAGGTCGGTTCCCACGGAGCGGTGCCGAATGATGAGCAGTATGCGCAGGCGATGGCAGAGATCGGTTGAAAGGGGGAGTTATCATGTCAGATGTGAAGGCAACACGGCAGGCTTACGGCGAGGCGCTCGCGAAGCTTGGCGGTGAGAATGAGAATATTGTGGTTATGGATGCGGACCTCGCGCACGCAACCATGACGAAATTTTTTATGGAGAAATATCCGGAACGGTTTTTCAATGCCGGCATTGCCGAGGCAAATATGACCGATATGGCGGTCGGTCTTGCAGAAGTCGGGTTTATCCCGTTTGTATCGACGTTTGCCGTATTTGGAACCGGCAGAAATTTTGAGCAGATCCGCAATTCGGTCTGCTACCCGAAGGCGAATGTCAAGCTTGCTATGACACATGCCGGTATCAGCGTCGGCCCGGACGGCGGCAGCCACGAGTCGATCGAGGATATTGCGCTGATGCGTGTGCTTCCGAATATGACGATCTTCTGTCCGGCGGATGCGGCGGAGACAGAGAAAGCGCTCCGCGCCGCAGTTGCGATTGAGGGTCCGGTGTACATCCGCCTGAGCCGCATGACAACCCGCGCGCTTCCGGAACAGGATTTTGTTCCGGGAAAAGCAAACTGCATGCGGGAAGGAAAAGACACGGCGATTTTCGCGTACGGAACGATGGTAGAGCGCGCACTGGATGCGGCAGAGATGCTGAAGGCAGACGGGATTGACGCGGCTGTCTACAATTTCCATACGATCAAGCCGCTGGATGTTGAGACGATCAACGAATGTGCAGCAAAATATCAGCAGATCTTTACCGTTGAGGAACATTCCATCGTGGGCGGTCTCGGTGAGGCCGTTGCCGGCGTCGTAGCAGAGACAGGCGCCTGCCGCGTGAAGAAGATCGGCGTCAACGATAAATTCGGGCAGTCCGCAAAGCCGGAGGAACTGTTCGAGATGTACGGACTGGATGCGGCAAGTGTTGCACGGCAGATCCGGGAAGTTTTAAAGTAACAGACAGATATATCATTCTGTACGGGGCAGCGTTTATACGCTGCCCTTTTCATGCTATAATGAATGCGCTGCAGTATTTTTGCATGGAGGATCAAAGCATGTTAAAAGAACCTGTTCAAATCAAAAATGTAACCTTAAAAAACCGTCTGGTCATGCCGCCGATGGCGACGTACAAGACAGCCGGCGATGGAAAGGTGACGAAGGATATTCTGGATTACTACAATACCAGAGCCGAGGGCGGAAAAATCGGCCTGATTATTACAGAGCACGGATATATCTGCAGGCAGGGAAAAGCCGGCGAGAAGCAGATTTCATTTGCGGATGATGCAGACCTGAACAGCCTGAAAAAGCTGGTAGAAGTGCTTCATCAGTGCGGCTCGAAGGCCATTGCACAGCTGAATCATGCAGGCAGCGCGGCATCTGCTGCGGTGACAGGTGAAAGACCTGTTTCGGCCAGCAGCATGATTTTGCCGGTGACGCCGCCGATGGGAGACGGAAGCATTCCGGCGGAACTGACGGCAGAGCAGATTGCTGATATCGTACAGGCGTTTGCTGACGCGGCAGTGCGGGCGAAAGAGGCAGGTTATGACGGCGTTGAAATTCATTCTGCACATGCATATCTTCTGAATCAGTTTTATTCGCCATTGACAAACCAGAGAACGGATGCGTACGGCGGCAGCCTTGATAACCGGCTGCGGATTCACCGGGAAACAATTGCGGCAGTGCGGGCAGCAGTCGGTCCGGATTATCCGGTTGCAGTCCGTCTCGGCGGCTGTGACTATATGGAGGGCGGCAGCACCATTGAAGACAGCGTATACGCTTCGAGGGTATTCGAAGAGGCAGGAATCGATTTGATCGATCTTTCAGGTGGAATGTGCCGGTTTACGCGGCCCGGACATGAAGAAGCCGGATATTTTAAAGACATGTCCGCAGCGGTTAAAGCGGCTGTTAATGTACCGGTAATCCTGACGGGCGGCGTCAAGACTGCTGAAGAGGCAGAGCAGCTGCTTGCAGAAGGGGCAGCAGATTTGATCGGTGTCGGAAGGGAACTGCTGAAAAATCCGAAGTGGGCAGATGAAAACCTGTGAGCGTGAAGAATACAAAGTAATTCGCGGCACGATCACCGGGTGCAGCAGGGACAAAGTTCACATGGGCTCGGATCAATAACGAAATGGTGTTGAGGCGTGAAAGGAAAGGTACTTTAAATGTCTGATACGAACCGGTCAAAGAATAAATCAACCGTCAGCATAACCCCTGGTATGTGGATTTCTGCTATTTGCATGGTTTGTGAGATTATAGCAATGATCATACTTTTTGTTCTGGTTTCAAGAACAAGTGTGCTGTCTTTGCGGTTTTTGTATTGGGGCGATGTAATTGCAATATTAATAGGAATTGTACTGATTTTTATGCAGATATTTTTTATTCTTCAGGTGGTTAAGAATGCAGTTTCTGCAGACGTGTCACGAGCGGGACGATTTGAAAAATGGACCACGATATTACTCCGTTTCCATGGTGCTGCAGTGTTTATTTGCTTTGCGCTTGCCATATTTGCTGATAGTCCGCAGGGTGATTTTCCGTTTAGTGCAATCATGCTTCTGCCGCTTCTGCCCGGTATTCTGATAAGCACACTGGCAAAGGAGTCTGCTGCAGGTTATGTTGAAAAAATAAAACACGAAACAGAGGGTTGAAAGGCGAAATCCACGGCGTTCTTAAAGAACGATGTACTATAGAAGAGAGTCAGGGCCTTAGAAATAATCTGGGAGTTTGAAATGGTTTTATATTACTCGGCAACAGGAAACACGGAATATATCGCAAAACGGATCGCAAAGAGGCTGGACGACGAATGCCTGGATCTTCTTGCGCGGATCAAAGAGAATGATTATTCCGAACTGCATTCAGAAAAGTCGTTTGTAATCTGTGCTCCGGTTTACGTGGCGGAAATGCCGGTATTTCTTCGGGATTATCTGAAAAAGGTACCGCTGAGCGGTACCAGAGATGTGTATTTTATTTTTACCAGCGGCGGTTACGCCGGGATTTCGGGCATGCTGGCGAAGCATCTGATTCGGAAAAAGGGCATGCATTACATGGGACACGCGGAATTTCAGATGCCCCGGAATTATATGGCCAGCGATATGTATCCGGAGCTGGAAGATGAAGAGATCGAGCGCCGTATTCACACATCCTGGCTGAAGATTCCACGTGTCGTGGAACAGATCCGGAACGGAAAACCGCTCAAAGCCCGGCATATTTACCTGTTCGAGGCGGTCATAACTGTACCGTTTCATCCGGTCTGGACCAGAACCATGCAGCCGGCAAAGCCGTTTTATGCGACGGACAAATGCATCGGATGCGGGAAGTGCGAGAAGATCTGTCCGCTGAACAATATCTACATGGAAGACCGGCGGCCGCAGTGGAAAAAACCCTGCGCGCACTGCATGGCCTGTATCGGAAACTGCCCGGTTGAGGCGATTGAATTTGGGAATATTACACAGAAAAAGAAGAAATATAATCTGAAGCGGTTTCAGAGGGGGATGGAGAAATAAAGTGGTGAGGGGGGAGGAGATATTTGTCTCTCTGCTCAGGTGGAATTCGCAGAGAGACAAATATCTCGTCCCAAGTAAGTGTGGAATTCGCAGAAGACAACGATATGGAGGAGGGTTTCAGGATGCAGATTGATAACAATGATATTGCATTATTGCAGGATGAGATCGGAAGAGAAGGACGTGTGGAGGAAGGGATCCGCATGCGCGACCGGTTTATTGAGATGGTGCGTGAGAGCGGAGATTACTGTCCGTGTAAGGAGAACTGCACGCTGCACGGTGACTGTTTTGCCTGTGTACAGGTGCACCGGGGCCACCGGGGGCATCTGCCGCTCTGCATGTGGGACATGGTTAATGAGCGCATTGCGGACATTGCCAGCCTGACGGAGGGGTCTTTCCGGAAATACATGAAGGATCACCCGGAGCGTGTCAACGGCGCGCCTCGCGGCAAGTCACAGCTCACGGTGGAGCAGTACTATGAGCTGTTTCATGCCTGTTCGGAAGAAACAGAACGTTGACGAAAGGGCGTAGAGATGGAAAGAATCGCAGTTTACGGTACGGGTACGATTGGTTCCTGCGAGGCGACACTGATTACAGGCCACGGGATTCCGTGTGTTGTGATCGGGCACTCGGAGCAGGGGCTGGAGCGGTGCCGCCGGACCATCGCGGAAAACTGGGATGATCTGATCCGGCAGGGACTGGCAGAAGAGAAGAACAAGCGGGCGGCGATGAAACTGCTGACAATTTCGTCTGACCCGGCGGAATTGAAGGGCTGTACATTCGTATTTGAGGCGGTTGCAGAAGATCTGGCAGTCAAGAAGTCCGTATATGAAAAAATTCTACAGCATGCGGACGATTCTGTTATCATTGCATCCTGTACTTCATCGATCAACCTTCCGGATCTGCTGAAAACAACAGACAGGCCGGAACAGCTGCTGATCGCACACCCCTTTCAGCCGGTGCATATGCTTCCGCTGGTGGAGGTCGTGCGCCATGAAGGAAATCCGGATGAAGTGATTGCGCGGACCCTGTCATTGCTGAAACTGCTGCACCGGGAGACGGTCCTTCTGAAAAAAAGCGTGCCGGGTATGATCGTGAACCGGCTCGCGCAGGCCCTCTTCCGCGAGTCTATTGATTTGATCGAACAGGGCGTGACAACGGCAGAGGATATTGATCTGGCTGTGAAATATGCCGTCGGCATGCGCTACGCATCGATCGGCCTGCTGGAGTATTTTGATGCAGTCGGATTTGAGCTGGAAAAGGCAATCGCGGAAAACGTGTATCCGGATCTCTGCAATACAAAGGGAATCCAGAAAACCGTGTTGGATGGAATTGCGGCTGGCGAGACAGGGCAGAAAGCAGGCCGGGGGCTATTTGACTGGTCTGAAAAAGACGCGGATGATTTCCGGATACGAAAACAAAGCCCATATTTTGACGGCGTCCGGAAATGGACAATGCCGGAGTAAACAGAAAGGTCAGGATCCGTAAAAAGATCCTGACCTTTTTTACATGTCCAGCATATACATGCTTTTCACATAGTTTTCAAATTGCGGAAGGGTAAAACGCAGATAACCAAACCGGCTTGTGTCAATCAGACCTTTTTTCTGAAGCCGTTTCCGGTATGGACTGAACTGATTATTCTGAATGCCCATGATCTGAAGGATGTCTGAGACCTTTCCTGTATCAGAGACAGCGATGGCGTGGGTCAGTTCCCGGTCTTTTGCTGAGAGTTCAGACCATATCTTATCATACACATAGTCCTCAAGATACTGCCGGTATTCCTCAAGTGCTTTCCGGTAGTCTCCGTCGTGTTCCCATGTATAATAACCGAGTACCTGAAAAGCGAAAGAGTATCCGCGGGTCAGCAGCGCCATAGTATTTGCGTCATCGTCCGAAAGGTGCATGTTTTTTTCGTAATTTGAGGCAATGGTTCTGATGTTCAGCGGACCCAGATCCAGTTTGGGTGCCCTGTAGAGAAAGGTCAGGCTGGGTTCGTTCTGAAGCTTGTTAATGTTTTCGTATAATCCGGTCATCAACAGATATAGTGGAAGTTTCTGGCGAATCAAAATCTGAAAGGAGGCAGCAAATACACGCATATGTTCACTGTTGGTTACTTCATCGATTGTTACCAGAACGCGCTTGCCTTTTGATTTGATTTTTTCCAGCATGCGTGAGAGGGCTGTTTCAATATCGAAGATGGGAGCGGCACCGGATATCTCTGCACCAAGTCCGAGAAATGAAAGATTGATCTTTGCCTCTCTGAAGATAGCCGCCAGTTCATCGAGACTGTTTAATCTTGCAGCAAGACTATGAAGAAGATCTCTTTCAGGATTCAGCTCAATAACGATCCAGTCTTTCATTTTTTTTATTTTCTGTGAGACTTCAGACATCAGAACTGTTTTCCCGCAGCCACGTATGCCTGTCACCATGTAAATTTTCTGTGGCTGCTCAGCGTTACAGAAAGCATTTATAAGCTGAGCACTTTCTGAAGCGCGGGAAATAATCTGCGCAGGTGCTTCACCGAACATCAGCGTGTAAGGATTTTTTGCCGGATCCATAGCATCTCCTTTTCTTTTGATAATATGTGCAATTCGAGAACGGGCTGTTGATTATTTGTTTGTATTTTTATTATTCTTTATCAATTCATGTGAGTTTTATCATTGTTTATTATTTTGTGGACATTTTATCATTGTTTATTATTTTGGTCAATCCGGAGCTTCAGGAGAATCCATCGACGTTTATGTAACATAGCATCTATCAATAGAGAAATGATATTGTAAAGAGATATATGACAAATATACTTGACAAAATGTCGCCTGTGTTGTATTGTGTATATAACAAAGAGATGATAACGACCGGAAAGGCCATCGTAGAAAACAGGAGGTAAAGGCAATGTATAACGAAGGACGTATGCTGGGTGTGACCGTCGGAATTATGGTCGGCATTGTGATTGTTATGTTGGTGCTCCGCGCGATCAACCGGGACAAAAAGATGAAAACCGATTATGATGAGATGCAGAAGCAGATCCGCGGAACAGGTTACAAATATGCATTCTATACCGTGTTGATCTATGAGGCTGTGCTTCTGGTTGTGAGCATGGCTGTGGAACTTCCGGCAGAGGCATGTGTCATTCATTTCTCATCAATTTTTCTCGGGGTGACCGTACAGGTCTGCTATTGTATCATGAAGGATGCTTATATTGGGCTGAATACAAATGTGAAGCGCTATGTGATTATCATGGGAGTTGTTTCTCTGTTCAATCTCTTGACAGCAGGGATGACATGGAAAAACGGGGAAATGATCTTTGACGGAAAACTGCAGGCGCCGTTCATCAACTTCCTCTGCGGGATGATGTTTGTGATCATGGGAGCTGCAGCGGTAGTGAAATACCTGGCTGATCTGAAGGGAGAGAATGAAGCATGAAAAATCTGCGGTTAAAAGCGGCACGCGCCGGTCTTGACCTTTCGCAGGCAGATCTCGCGGCGAAAGTCGGTGTCTCCCGGCAGACGATCAGTGCCATCGAGAAGGGAGATTACAATCCGACGATCAATCTCTGTATCAAGATCTGCCGTGTACTCGGGAAGACGCTGGACGAGCTGTTCTGGACGGAGGAAGAGGAGTAAAATGAGTCAAGGAGAAACGCCCCATTAACTCAGAATCACGGAGAGATGTATGAATAAAAATACTTATTCGGAGCAGGTTGAGAGAATTCTTTATTTCGAGAATATTATGCAGGATGTGCTGAAGCTGCTTGAGACGGATGACATGTCCGAAGATGATGCAGCCCGCCTGCGCAATGGAATCGCCGCATTATCTGAATACTACGGAAGTACTGCGTGGAAACAGGATTACGCCGCAGATGAAGCCGGAATGTTCCCGGCGGATCTGCCGCGCGGCGTTCTGTCGGAGGATGGCATCTACAATGTCCTCGAACAGTACCGGGACCTGGTAAATGGGGATATTTGTGAGGAACTGTTTCGGCTTCGGGATAGAAAATATGGCGCGTTCCAGGCGAAGCTGATTCCTAACATTGATCCGGAGACAATCATCGGTGTCCGCACGCCCGCATTAAGGGCTATGGCGAAGAGGTTGAAGAAGGACTATAATACGGCTGTTTATCTCCGGGATCTTCCACACCGGTATTTTGAAGAAAATCAATTGCACGCATTTATTATTTCTGAGGAGAAAGACTTCGATCGATGTATGGAGTGCCTGGAGGCTTTTCTTCCGTATGTTGACAACTGGGCAACCTGTGATCAGCTTTCCCCGGGAATCCTGCGGAAGCATACAGTGGAGCTGCTTCCGTTTATCCGGAAATGGATCCGGTCGGAAGAGACTTATACGATCCGGTTTGGAATCGGCATGCTGATGAAACATTATCTGGATGCATACTTTGATCCGGAATATCCGGCGCTGGTCGCGTCGGTCCGGTCGGAAGAATACTATGTGAATATGATGATCGCGTGGTATTTTGCCACGGCGCTTGCAAAGCAGTATGAAGCAGTCATTTCCTACATTGAGGAACAGAAGCTGGAAATATGGACGCATAACAAGGCGATCCAGAAGTGCGTAGAGAGCCGCCGGATCAGTCCGGAACAAAAAGAATATCTGAGAGGGTTCACACGGAAAGGGTAAAACAGGCAGAAGAGATCAGGCTGTAGAGAAAAAGAGAGTGAGTCAAAGAGAAACGTCCCCTTTGACTCACTTTTTACTTTTATTATTATCTTCCGGACAGCCAGCCCTGGATGTCGGAGACGCCGCGGAATTTCTCGACGGAATCACCGTGTGTCAGAACCAGCGTCGGTGCCTGCATGATGCTGTACTGGTCAGCAAGTTCCGGATGCTCGTACGCATCGACGGCCGTGTAACTGATGCCTGCGCGGTCGAGCAGGGCGCCTGCAACCTTGCAGTTCGGGCAGGTCGGGGTCTTGAAGAGAAGAACCTGATCTGCACCTGCGGATGCATTTACGTCATCCACTGCGTTGACAATATCATTCGTTGCTGCGTCAGCAGCTGCCACATCTTTGCCCGCATACCGGATCTCATCCGGCGTCTCTTTGATCACATCGACCGGACCGGTGTGGGTCAGATGAGAATGGCTTAGATCGTAGACTTTTCTGTCCTTATATTCCTGTGCCTTTCCGTCGTTCCAGTTCTGAACCGGGCGGTAGTAGCCGGTGATACGGCTGTAAACCTCTGTCTTGCCGCCGCAGATCGGGCAGGTGTACTGCTCGCCGGTGAGGTATCCGTGATCCTTGCAGATCGAGTAGGTCGGCGACATGGTGTAGTACGGAAGCTTGTAGTTTTCTGCAATCTTGCGGACAAGGTTGGCAGCAGCCTTCCAGTCCGGAAGCTTCTCGCCCAGGAATGCGTGGAATACGGTTCCGGAGGTGTAAAGTGTCTGCAGATCATCCTGAATATCCAGTGCCGAGAACACATCCTCTGTGAAGCCGACCGGCAGATGAGAGGAGTTGGTGTAGTACGGCGTGCCGTTCATGTTTGCGGTGATGATATCCGGATATTTCTCGACGTCGTGCTTTGCAAAGCGGTAGGTCGTGGACTCTGCCGGTGTTGCCTCGAGGTTGTAGAGGTCTCCGTACTTCTCCTGATAGTCGGACAGGCGCTCGCGCATATGATTCAGGACATCCTGTGAGAAGCGCTGTACCTTCGGATCGGTCAGATCCGCGCGCAGCCATTTTGCATTCAGACCAACTTCGTTCATGCCGATCAGACCGATGGTGGAGAAGTGGTTGTCAAATGTGCCGAGGTAGCGGCGGGTGTATGGATACAGTCCCTGCTCGAGCAGCTTGGTGATAACGGTACGTTTTGTCTTCAGACTGCGTGCCGCGATGTCCATCAGGTTATCGAGCCGTCGGTAGAAGTCCTGCTCGTCAGCTGCCAGATATGCGATGCGCGGCATGTTGATTGTGACAACGCCGATGGAACCGGTGGATTCACCGGAGCCGAAGAAGCCGCCGGATTTCTTGCGCAGCTCGCGCAGATCCAGACGCAGGCGGCAGCACATAGAGCGCACGTCGCTCGGCTCCATATCGGAGTTAATGTAGTTGGAGAAATACGGCGTGCCGTATTTTGCAGTCATTTCGAAGAGCAGCTTGTTGTTCTCGGTCTCGCTCCAGTCAAAATCATTTGTGATGGAGTAGGTCGGAATCGGGTACTGGAAGCCGCGGCCGTTCGCGTCGCCCTCGATCATGATCTCGATGAAGGCCTTGTTGACCATGTCCATTTCCTTCTGGCAGTCGCCGTATGTGAAATTCATATGACGTCCGCCCACGATGGCTGAAAGGTTCTTCAGGTCGTTCGGAACAACCCAGTCGAGGGTGATGTTGGAAAATGGTGCCTGTGTTCCCCAGCGGCTCGGTGTGTTGACACCGTAGATAAAGGACTGGACACACTGCTTCACTTCCTTCTGTGTAAGATTATCGACTTTGACGAACGGAGCCAGGTAAGTGTCGAACGATGAGAACGCCTGAGCGCCCGCCCATTCATTCTGCATGATACCGAGGAAGTTGACCATCTGGTTGCAGAGCGTCGAGAGGTGATTGGCCGGTGAGGAAGTGATTTTGCCCGGAACCCCGCCAAGACCTTCCATGATCAGCTGCTTGAGACTCCAGCCCGCGCAGTAACCTGTCAGCATGGAGAGATCATGCAGGTGGATGGCCGCACTGCGGTGTGCCATGGCAATCTCATCGTCATAAACTTCGCTGAGCCAGTAATTGGCTGTGATCGCACCGGAATTGGAGAGAATCAGTCCGCCGACGGAAT
>JAFRGW010000091.1 GCA_017433615.1 Eubacterium sp. | reverse complement strand
TGCTATTTTAAACAGTGAGCTTTACAATGTGATCTGGAGGTGGAAATGTGATTGTCATGATTGAGGAGCAGGTTCATGAATGTCTGGCAGATGCGGGCTGTAATAAAGAACTGATCAAACAGTTCGAAGCATGCCAGAGCTCCGGATGCCAGAAGGAACAGCTGCGGCTGCTTGGGGATTATCGCCGCCTCCTGCTGGAAAGAATTCACGCGGAACAGAAAAAATTGGATCTGCTGGATTATTTGGTCTGGACCGTGAAAACAAACGATTCTATATAGAGAAGGGAAAGCATTGAATAGATGGATTCTTGTTCTGCTGGCAGCGATGATGACCATGCTGCAGACAGGCACATTCGCGGAAAGCGGTGATGAGATCAGGAACTACACCCGGTACACGGATTATACGCCGCTGGCTGCGGAGCCCGTCGGTCTGATTCCCGGAGAGGATCACAGGTCACTGGTCGTCTGGTTTTCCCGTGTGGGCAATACGATGTTTGATCCGGACGTGAATGTGGTAATGTGATGACTGCCCACTGTAGCAGCCGCTTTGCGGAAACGGTCGAGAAGATTCAGCAGATGCAGCCGAACGCCACTGTGATCCGGGGCATGGCCGTTTCCGGATATAATCCGAGCAGTTCTGAAAATGAAGTGAGAGAATTTGTGCAAAGCACGATGAAATAAGAAGGAGGATCTGATAATGAAACGTACCATGATGATCCTGCTGGTGATCCTGATAATGCTGTCTTTGTGCATGACCGCTTCTGCCGAAAGCGGAAAGAGCGTGGCAAAGGACGGAGCGCAGATGCAGACCGATGATCCCACCATGCCGACCCGCCTGCCGCTGGAGAACGGCACGAAGATCCTGCTGCACTTCGGCGACAACGTGATCCCCGGCGTGCTGAACGACAGCGAAACCGCCCAGGCCCTGATCTCCAGGCTGCCTTACACCCAGCACATGAGCCGTTATTCCCATGACTTCTGCGGCGTGACCGAGAACCTGCCCTACAACGAGGAAGAAGAGCATTACGGCTGGCTGAACGGCGATATTGACTATGCCACCGACGCGCCTTACTTCACCATCCTGTTTGAGGATCAGGATGAATCCGAGATCTACGGCAGTCAGGTGAACATTGGTGTGATCACATGCTCGCTGGCGGATATCGCGGCTCTGCATGGCAGCTATGACGTGCTGATCGAGTTGGACGAGAGCGAAGAGGAGAAAGAACCCATGATGCAGATGAAGATCAACGACACTCCGGTCACGGTAGCCTGGGAAAACAATGAATCCGTCTCAGCCCTGAAAGAACTGGCGATGGATGGCCTGACCATTCAGATGTCCATGTATGGCGGCTTTGAGCAGGTAGGATCCCTCGGCCAGCGCTTGCCCAGCAGTGATGTGCAGACCAGCACATCTTCCGGCGACATCGTGCTGTATTCCAGCAATCAGCTGGTGGTGTTCTACGGCAGCAATTCCTGGGCCTATACCCGGCTGGGACACATCACTGACAAGA